>JAHIZC010000147.1 GCA_018814745.1 Candidatus Omnitrophota bacterium | reverse complement strand
TAATTCTTCTAAGGTAATCCCTGAGGAGAAAGTAATACTTTCAGCTTGGAGTTTTTTAAATTGGGAAACAAACAACTCCAAAAGAATTCTTGCCTCACTTACCACCGGCTCTCCCTCAAGGAGAATCTTATCATCCTCGGATATGCTAAATGTCATCTCTTTTTTTGACTGAAGATACTGATCAAGCATTTGATAAGCTTCCTTTAGCGAGCCAGTTACAAGGGGGTGGGTTTCGGGATATAAGGATAGTTTATTCAACGCTGAAATAAATGAAGTTATAAATTTAGTGTGAACTTTATTATCCGGCACAAGATTCTCCGTATATACAAACTTTGTTCCTGCCTAAATCTTTTGCAGTATACATTGCCTTATCGGCTCCCTCGATCAGAGCCTGCGCATCCTCTGCGTTATCAGGAAAAACCGAAACACCCTGGCTTATTGTCACCTTCAGATCCTCATCATAGGCTCTGATTAACCTGCTCTCAACCGCCCGACGGATACGCTCTGTCGCAAACTTTGCCTGTTCTTTATCCGTCTCGGTCAAAATCAGAGAAAACTCTTCGCCACCGTATCTACCTATAAAATCGATCTGCCTTAAATTTTCTTTTAAGATCGCGGCGATATCCCTCAAAATAGCATCTCCTACCAGATGGCCGTAATAGTCATTATACTTCTTGAAATGGTCCACATCAACCATAACAAAAGAGAATTTATATTGGAATTTCTCTGACCTCGCTATTTCCTCTCTGAATCTCTGTAGGAAATATCTGCGATTAAAAACATCTGTCAGGCTGTCGATGATGCTCAGCTCCTGAATCTTTTCATATAAAAGCGCCCTCTTCATCCCTAAAATAAATTGGCCGGCTAGAATATTAAATTTATCTTTATCTTCGGCTCTGATACCTTTAGCCACCAGGTAGCCGATATTATGCTTATTTATCAACAGGGGCAGAATAGTATGGTCTCTGTATTCTCCTGTATCTTTCATCTCCTCAATATACCTACAATCCCCTAGGTCTATATATGAATTCACGTGCTCGCGGAATATATTAAAGATCTCCTCCTTATCAAGGGTCTTGCAGATATCCTTAGTTATATCATAAAGCGCAGTAGCCTGGCCTAGTATCCTGCCTAAGCTACTATTATCCTCTTCCATACTTATGCTTTCTCTACGTGAGGCTTCCAGCTTATTAGTTAATCGCTGGTGTTCTTCTTCTCTGGCAATTACGCGCCTCTCTAATGCCCTATGTATGAGCAGAGCAAAAAGGACAGTTAATAATCCCATTGATACTAACTGCAGCATACTCGATTTCTCCCCTTCTCTTTTGCCTGATACATCGCCTTATCAGACTTCATGATCAGGCCGTCAGATTCCTTGGCATCCATGGGAAATTCCGCTACACCGATAGATACCGTCACATTTGTTTCTTTTCTACGCAGCACGATCTTTTCTTTTTCGATTATCTTACGCAGTTCATTGGCTAAACGAGATGCTTTTTTCTTATCTACTCCTGGTAAAATTACAGAAAATTCCTCTCCGCCAAAACGGCCGATTACCGGCTGATACTTTTTAAAATAATTATCTATCTTTTGGCTGATCTTCTTTAATACAATATCCCCTATTGCATGGCCGTATTGATCATTATAATTCTTAAAGTGATCGATATCTAAAATCAATAAAGAAAAACTCAGCCTCCCGCCGGAAGTACCTCTCAGGCACTCTTCTTTCAGGCGATCTGAAAAATATTGTTTTGTAAAAAGTTTGGTCAACCCGTCACGTATAGCTAACTCCTGGGTCTCCTTAAATAGTTCGCTATTTTCTAAAGCCACGGCTCCTAAATCGCATATCCTCATCAGGAATCTTAAATCATCCTGTGAGTAAAAATGAGGATTAATATTATCCAGCCTTAATATACCGGAGAATCTTTGTTCACTTACAAAGGGGGAGCTGATCAAAGATACGAAGGGCCTTAATTCTTTACCTTTCATTCTTTCCGGATCAAAACGGAAATCTTTTCTGATATCTTCGACTAACAATGGCCTATTATTTCGTAATACCCAGAGATCAAAAAGATCTCCCTCTTTCTGCTTTACCACTAACTTTTCTTCTTCCTTTCCGGTCTTAAAAAGCCTCAGGCCTTGTTTAGATTTATCGATTAGATATAATAGGCAAACACCCTGATTATTAGCGATAATCGAGAAGGCGTTCTCCGTGAGGTTGACCGCTACATTATCCAGGTCAAGGCTTTGATTGATCTCTTCAACCACCTTTTTCAGGCTCCCATAGCGGGAGATCTTCGTTTTCAATGCGGCGTGATTCTTGAGTTGCTGTGAATTCTCATTGCTTAAGATATTGCACTTTTCCTGTATTACTTGAATCTGATAATCGAGCTTATATATTTTGGAGAGATTCTTTTTAACTAAGTAGAAAACTATGAAAAAATTAGCCAAAAAGAAAATAGAGAATAATCTGAAAGGCACGATTTTTAAAAAAAAGGTAAGATATACGGGGAGGATGATGTAGAGTATAACGATTAACAGGAACTGACCGCTGATTTTTAAAAACTTAAACCTGTTCGTAATTGTTCAAGCCCTTTCTAAAAGCCACTCTTAAACAATTGTTTCTTCGTTATCCTTATCAAAAAAGTGCACCTTGCTCATATCAAATACCAAATCTATATCCTGGTTGACCTGCGGACGGTCATGAGCGCCAACGCGGGCAATAAAGGTGTGTTTACCTGTATTAAGGTAGAGATATACTTCTGAACCCATAGGTTCGTAGACTTCACAATTGACCCTTACGGTATTCTCCGCTGGAGCTTCAGAAACAAATAGCTTATCATAGATATCTTCCGAACGGATGCCCAGAATTAATTCTTTCCCAAGATAGGGATTTATCTTATCATACATATCCACGACTACTTTGACTTTAATCTTTCCTTCATCGAAAAACATCCGTCCGTCTTTTTTGATGATCTTCCCATTCATAAAGTTCATCGGCGGCGAACCGATGAAGCCTGCGACAAATTTATTCTTGGGATGATCATAGATCGCTATCGGATCCGCCACCTGCTGCAGGATCCCGTCCTTCATCACCGCAATCCGATTCCCCATAGTCATTGCCTCAACCTGGTCATGCGTAACATAGATTATGGTGGTCTGAAGCTTTATATGCAACTTGTGTATCTCGGTGCGCATCTGCACCCTTAAATTGGCATCTAAATTACTCAGAGGTTCATCGAATAGAAAGACCATTGGTTTCCTGACGATCGCCCTTCCCACTGCCACGCGCTGTCGTTCACCGCCGGATAATTCTTTTGGTTTACGCTCCAGCAGATGTTTAATACTTAATATATCAGCGGCTTCTTTAACACGCTGAATAATCTCTGTCTTGGGAATATGCCTGAGCTTCAGGCCAAAAGACATATTCTCAAAAACGGTCATATGCGGATAAAGCGCGTAATTCTGAAATACCATGGCAATATCCCGATCCTTTGCCGGAACATCATTAACCATTCTATTGCCGATATATATCTGGCCATCGGTTATAGTTTCAAGGCCGGCGATCATCCGTAAGGTTGTAGACTTTCCGCAGCCGGAAGGCCCGACTAAAACCATAAATTCCTTATTTTCGATACCCAGATTGACTCTATCTACTGCCTTTACATCACCCGGAAAAATCTTAGTAACATCTTTAACGCTTACTTGTGCCACGTCTTCTCTCCTTGGCCTCTTTTTTTATCTTAAGCTCTTCAAAAATACTGATTTAACCATTATATTTCATTTTGCTACTATGTCAACTCGGATAATTGAGCAACTCGCTTAAAGTGCTTTTAAGTTCTTTACGGCCTACGATCATATCTATTAGCCCGTGTTCAAGAAGAAATTCCGAACGCTGAAAGCCCTCCGGCAGCTTCTGCCTAATCGTCTGTTCGATTACCCGGGGACCGGTGAAACCGATTAAGGCCTTGGGCTCGGCAATAATTATATCTCCTATACCGGCAAAGGAAGCCATCACTCCCGCCATAGTAGGATTGGTCAGCACTGAAATATACGGTAGTTTTGCTTTACGATGATAAGCTAGTGCTGCACAGGTCTTGGACATCTGCATCAGGCTATACATCCCTTCATACATCCGTGCGCCTCCGCCTGAACCAGAAATAATCACCATCGGCAGTTTATACTTAGTAGCTGCCTCAATAGCCCGGGTTATTCTCTCGCCCACAACCGAACCCATCGAACCCATAATAAAACGTGAATCCGTTACCGCAATAATTACCTTCTTATCGTCTATGAAGCCTTCTCCGGATACTACCGCATCCTTAAGCCCGGTCAGTTTTTGGTCTGCCTCTAACTTATCTTTATAGGTCTTAGGGCCCTTAAACTCTAGCGGATCACTAGACTCCATATTGATGTCATACTCAAGAAAGGTGTCCTTGTCTAAACTTAGCTTTATTCTCTCGTAAGCACCTAAGACAAAATGATAATTGCACTTCGGACAAACCTTTAAGTTCTCCTCTAAGGTTTTATTAAATAGGGTTTCGGAACACCCCGGGCACTTCGTCCAAAGACCATCCGGAATATCCTTCTTTTTTATTCTTACGATTGTATATTTCGGCTTACCGAATAGTGCCATCTTTAGCTATCCTTAAACCTATTAATTACCAACCCCGATAATACCTTAGGATAAAAATAAGTCGATTTGGGCGGCATCCTCTCCCCGCTCAAAGAAACCGAAATGATCTGTTGGATTTTCACCGGGTTCAAAAAAAACGCCAAATAATTAGGATCGCTATCCACCTTTTGGATTAATTCATCCGCATTCGGGCTAAAGAGGAGATTCTTCTTATTTTTTAAATCAATTTTAAAGATCTTTTACAGGACTATATGGTTTAAAATTGCCACATCTAAAGATCTATAGTCCTTAGACTTCTCTTTGATAATCATATCAGGAATTTTGATATTTTTTAGGCGCAGGAGCCAGTATTTTTTATTGCCATACATTCCCAAAAGGTGCTCCGTCCTACCACCCCTTTGCATCCTGAAGAAGAATTGCATTCTATCTTTGATCTCTTCTACAAAAAAATACTCCTTCAGCCTCAACCTCAGGCTATCAAATTCTCTACGGGCGCGCAATTTAAGTAAACGATGAACCGGTAGAATCGTCAGGCCCCGGGAATCGGTATTAGTAAAATATGCAAGAATATAGTTATAATCTTTATCCTGCTTCGCCCCTTTATACCTTTTTTTCATCTGCTCCCTAAACGTGCGGGCAACCTCATATCGATGATGGCCATCTGCAATAAAAATATTCTCTTTCTTCATCTCCTTCTCGATTCTCTCTAGAACATCTCTATCCTGCAATCTCCATAGTTTATGGTTATTCTTTTCGCTATCGACCAGATCGAGGAAAGGCTCTTTATCCTGCAAATATTGATTATAAACTCTTTGAATAATCCGTTTTTTATCCAAAAAAGTAACAAAAATAGGACTGAGATTTGCCTTCACTTGCTTAATCAGCCGTAATCTATCCTCTTTTGCTTCAAGGTGGGTATGTTCATGCCCGAATATAGCCGAATTCCTGTCCTGGAGACGCAGCAATGCTATAAAACCCAGGCGCGTCTTCCTCTCCCCCATAAGATTGTACTGGTGACTATAGAAATATATCGCCGGTTTCTCATCCTCGATGAGTATTTTTTTCTTCAGCCAATTTCTAAATAATTTTCCGGCGCGCTTATATTTATTTTCATTGGGTAGGTCTTTACCTAGGAGTATATGGATGAAATTATAAGGATTGAGTTGATGGTAATATTTTTGTCCTGCGGGAGAAATGACATCATAGGGAGGACAGACGACATAGGATGGATTTTTAATCTTCTCCCGATTATAAAAAATTGCTTTAAAAGGTTTTATCTTCGTCAACGGTTCACTAAGCCTCCAACTAAACTTCCTATACCGTTAAAGAGCATATCCATACCGGAAAAATATCTATAAGGAACGAACGCCTGATGAAACTCATCGCTTATCCCGTAAATAACTCCGAAGATCGCCGTATAAATGATAACCTTTGCAAATCTCATATCCGGGTAGGTATTTTTTAACGCACGGGCGAAAAACCAGGCTAAGACAAAATATATAAAGATATGGAAGACCAGATCCTGAAACAAGAAAATCGAAGGTATCTGCGATCCGGGTATAGAAGAAAGGATAAATATTACCAGCATACACAGGAACACAGGTATCCAGAACTTAATAATTACTAATTTTCTATCACTTCTCTGATTGGCAACCACTACATCCTTCTTTAGCTTTAGGACAGGTAATTGGGGCCTTATCGATATCGCTCTTTTTCGGTTGCTTGCGGTAATCGGTCGCGTAAAACCCCGAGCCTTTTCCCGATACAACATTTTCCCAATGGTAACATCGGGATCCCGATTTCGTCTCTTGGGAATATTTTCGGGAAAAGATTATCCCTCCCCCACTTCCAAGCAGCCGTTTTACTTTCTTATTACACTTAGGGCACTTGCTTAACGGCTTATCGCTCATCTTCTGAGAAGCCTCGAACTTATGTTTGCAACTCGTACACTCGTATTCGTATGTCGGCATTTTTATATTTCCTCTAACTAAAGGTTTTCTTTATTTTCTCCGTAAAACTCTCTTTGGATCCATTTTCTCCTGATAACCTGGCAAATTCTTCGATAAGTTTTCTCTGTTGAGCTGTAAGCTTACCAGGTATCTGAACATCTACTCTTACTAATTCATCGCCTATTCCTCTTCCGTGTATATCCGCTATACCCTTTTGTTTCATACGGAATACCTTACCGCTTTGCGTTCCCGAAGGTATTTTCATGCTCACTTTACCATTAAGTGTTGGTACTTCTACTTCACCGCCTAATATTGCCTTGCTTAAGCTAACAGAGATCTCAGTCAATATATCATTGCCATGTCTGGCAAATATAGAATGAGGCGTTACTTCTATAATCACGTATAAATCGCCCCTTCCTGATGTACCTGCTTCACCTTCGCCCCTGATTCTTAAATTTGAACCCGCATCTACACCTGCCGGTATCTTAACCTTAATCCTACGAGTTACCTTACTCCTTCCTTCACCATTACAATCAGTGCAAGGCTTCCGTATAATTGAACCCTCCCCCCTACAACCTGAACAAGTTTGGGCTAATTGAAAGAAGCCGCTGGAGACTACTGTTTTACCGGAACCTCTACATTGCGGACAAGTTGCTTTCTTAGTGCCAGGCTTTGCTCCACTGCCTGAACATGTTGAGCATATTTCGTAGCGCGGGACAGTAATAGTCTTCTCTACGCCGCTCGCCGCTTCTTCCAGGCTGATTTCCTCAGCTATTTGTAGATCTCTTCCTCTACTACGCCCGGAACCTCTGGTGCGCCTTCTACCTCCCCCGAAGATATCAAAACCTAAATCACCGAAGATTTCATCAAAAATACCACCCCCTCCGGATCCAAAGCCACTCATCCCCTCAAACACGCTGCTAAAATCTGCACCTTTAAAAATATCTTCGTAGGCGTACTTTTGATCTATCCCGGAATGGCCGTACTGGTCATAGAGCGATCGCTTATTGGAATCGGATAAAACTGCATAGGCCTCGGAGATCTCTTTAAATTTCTCCTCCGCCTCTTTCTTCTGCTCATCAGGAACCCTATCCGGATGATGACGCAAAGCCATCTGCCGGTAGGCCTTTTTTATCTCATCCAAGCTTACGCTTTTACTTACCCCTAGAATCTCGTAATAATCGCGTTTAGTAGACATCATCTATTATTTCTTATCTCCATCCTCTTCCTTAAACTCTGCATCAATTACTTCTTCGTCTTTTGCCTGTTTTTCTTCCTTTGGCTCTTCTGCCTTATTCGCATCGGCTCCACCTGCTGCCTGTTGCTGCTGCTGTTGTTTTGCCGCGCTCTGCTTATAAATCTCTTCTGCTAATTTGTGGGATACTTTAGTCAACTCTTCCATCCCTTTTTTGATTCTCTCTAGGTTTTTATCTTTAACTGCAGTCTTTAAGTCATTGAGCCTGGTCTCAATATCAGCTCGTTCCTTCTGGCTTACTTTATCTCCGAAATCCTTCAACGACTTCTCAGTACTGTAGGTCAGTGTGTCTGCCTGATTTATCAGCTCAACTTCCTCTTTTCTCTTGGAGTCATCAGCAGCAAATTTTTCCGCATCTTTAACCATCTTTTCGATCTCCTCTTTAGAGAGCTTCTTGGGTGCGGTGATGCGGATTGACTGCTCTTTGCCGGTACCTAAATCTTTTGCCGAAACATGCACAATGCCATCGCGATCAATATCAAATTTTACTTCAATCTGTGGCACACCACGCTGGGCTGCTGGAATACCTATTAAATCAAACCGGCCCAACTCCACATTATCGTTAGCCAAGGGACGTTCGCCTTGTAAAACACGAATAGTAACCGCAGTTTGATTATCCGCAGCGGTCGAGAAAATCTGGCTCTTCTTAGTCGGTATAGTGGTATTTCTCTCGATAAGCTTAGTATTCACTCCTCCCAAGGTCTCAATACCTAAAGATAAAGGAGTGACATCCAACAACAACACATCCTTCATGTCGCCCTTGATTATTGCTGACTGGACTGCCGCTCCCAAAGCTACGCATTCCATAGGGTCAATTCCGCGCTCTATCTTTTTACCCGCATAATCCTCAACGAATTTTTGCACAATCGGCATCCTTGTCGGCCCGCCTACCATAATTATGCGGTCGATATCTTTTGGAGAAAGCTTTGCGTCAGCGATTGCCTGTTCCATAGGATGACGGCATTTTTCTACAATCGGCGAAACTAATTCCTCTAATTTTGCCCGGGTTATCGGCATAGTTAAATGTTTCGGCCCGGTAGCATCGGCAGTGATAAACGGCAAATTAATATCTGTAGCCAAGGTTGATGATAGCTCAACTTTAGCCTTCTCCGCTGCTTCTCTCAACCTTTGCACCGCCATCTTGTCATTACGTAGGTCAATTCCGTTCTCACGTTTAAATTGCTCGGTGATATAATTAATCAATACATTGTCCATATCCGTGCCGCCCAGTTGTGTATCACCTGAAGTCGACTTGACTTCAAAGACGCCTCCTGCCATCTCCATTGTAGTGACATCAAGAGTACCGCCGCCGAAATCAAAAACCATGATCTTCTGTTCCTTCTGCGCTTTCTCTAGGCCATATGCAAGACAGGCAGCAGTAGGTTCATTGATGATGCGCAATACCTTTAAGCCTGCAATCTCACCGGCATCTTTAGTAGCCGTTCTCTGATTATCATCAAAATATGCCGGGCAGGTAATTACTACCTCCTCGATCTTATCCCCTAAATAGGCCTCGGCATCCTGCTTTATCTTCTGTAAAATAAAGGCCGAGATCTGTTGAGGACTGTATTCTTTACCGTGAGCCTTAAATTTATAGTCAGTTCCCATCTTACGCTTTGCAGCATGAATTGTCCCCTCCGGATTTATTGTTGCCTGCCGCCTTGCCGGTTCACCTACCAGGCGTTGTCCATCTTTAGTAAACGCGACAAACGAAGGAAAAGCCTTCCCGGAAGCTACCCCCGCTCCTTCCGCAGAAGGAATTATCACTGGCCTGCCGCCCTCCATTACAGCTGCTGCTGAATTTGATGTACCCAAATCAATACCAATAACTTTTGCCATCTCTCTACCTCCTTTAATGAGCAGACAACTTATGGAGCTTATAAAGCGACATAAGTTGTAGTCCGAAGGACGTCTGCGAATTAAATCCTTGACATCTCTGATGTCAAGGATCAAATTCAGCCATCAAACTTATGTTCACTTCGTTCCATAAGTTTGGGCTTTATTTGACCTCCTATTTTTTAGAAACTTTTACTTTTGCAGTCCGTATAACTCTATCGTTTAACATATACCCTTTTTGCAACTCTTCGACTATCGTATGCTCCGCTAACTCCTTATCTTCTATCTGCATCAATGCCTCGTGAAAATGCGGGTCAAATATTTTACCCTCAGTCTCAATCGGCTTGACTCCGTTTTCTTTAAGCATCTCATAAAGATGTGCCAAGATCATCTCAACACCCTTTAAAAAAGCAGAAAGATCCTGGTGCTCAGACTGAGTTAGTTCTGCTGCCCTTTCTAAATCATCAAGAATATTTAACAATTCCAGGACAATGCCTTCGTTGGCAAACTTGACGAATTCCTGCCTTTCTTTCTCCATGCGCTTACGGATATTGTCGAAATCTGCCTGAAGCCTTAAGATTCTATCAAAATATTCTTGCGCCTTATCAGCCTCTTCTTTTAACTTTAAGTATTCGGATTCCTTGAGAGTGATTAGCTTATCGTCTTTCTCAGGCTCGCTATGCTCTTTCTCTTCTTTTTGATTTTTATTCAGTTCTTCTCTCATCGCTTAGATATCTTCTAATAAGCTAGTAAGCCCATCGGAAATAAACTCCAGAGTAGGAATAATCTGCTTGTATTCCATGCGCATCGGCCCCAAAACCGCCAATCTTCCGGAAGTTTTATTTTTTACCCGGTAACTTGAGACTATAATAGAACAATTTTCTATCTCCGGATACCCCAACTCTTCTCCGATATAAACTTTCACCTTTTCATCAAAATCACGGTTCATAATATCCACGAGATTCTGCTTCTCCTCTAAGACCTTGATCAGTAATCTTGTCTTCTCAATATCATTAAATTCCGGCTGCTCTAAGATACGGCTGATGCCTCTATAAAAAAACTTATCCTGCCATTCGCAAGATGAAACTATGCCCGTATAATTGGTAAGTTCAGAGATAATTTCCGATGTCTGCTCTAAGATATCTTCAAGGCGGTTGATTTCTCGTTTAAATTCTTTTAAGACAATCTGTTTTTGTTCATCTAAAAGTACAAGCTGAGAAATCAGTAAATCTACATAATAACGGTAACCTTTTCCTGTAGGCACTCTTCCTCCGGAAGTATAAGGATGAGTCAGATAGCCCTCTTCTTCTAAGAGAGAGAAGATATTGCGAATCGTAGCTGAACTTAAGTCAAAATCACCAGCTACATCTTCAGAAGCTACAGGCAGAGCATCCTGAATATACTTGTTTATCGTAGTAGTCAGCACAGCCCTTCTCCTGGATTCATAATCTACGTTTCTTACCATCTTATCTCCTTATTTTAGCACTCTCAACTAGAGAATGCTAATGTTAGATTTTAACATAATTTTGCGCTTTGTCAACCCCGCACTTTCTTATTTTTGGATGAATAGAATTCCGCAGAAAGTGCGGGGTCAACTGCTTATCCATATATATTTTTTAACTCTAACCCTACCACCATCTTTCCTTCCTGCTTCAGGAGATTATTGCAGATTTTTAAAGATCAACCGGAAATAAATCATTTAGAGAATTTCCTCTATCTGCTTGGAATGTAATAACTTGTGTGAAAGAACCTTTGGTAGGAATAATTTGATTCTTATACCCTCCTGCAGGTACTTTATCTCCTCTACTTTGCCTTCTCTGTAAAATAGATCCACTAAATCCATGCGTGAATGTGGTATCATAACCTCTAAGTTAACTACTCTCTCAGCAAAATTTTCCTGGATCTTAGCAAGTAAAAGATCTATATTCTTTCCGGTCTTTGCCGAAATCGAAACCGGATTATTAAGTTCTCTTCGAAACCTCTCTAACTTCTTCTGGTCATCTATGAGATCAATTTTATTTAGAGCAGTGATCATCGGCTTTCCTTCGGCTTGCAGTTCTTTTAATACCTCAAACACAGCTTTATTATGTTCTAAAGCAAGCGGATTGCTTGCATCCAATACATGAAGCAATAGATCCGCTTCGATCACTTCTTCAAGCGTGGCTTTAAAAGCTTCGATAAGATGATGCGGGAGGTTATTTAGAAAGCCTACGGTATCGGAGATGATGATCTTCTCTCCGTTTGGCAGCTGCAGGCTCTTAGATAAAGGATCTAAAGTCGTAAAAAGCCCGTCTGAAATTACTTGCCCTGCGCTAGTGAGTGTATTTAAAAGTGTCGATTTTCCGGCATTAGTATAACCAACTAACGCTACAGTCACCAGGTCCTTATCTCTTCTTTTTTTTCTAATATTTAGGCGGTGCTGCTTAAGATCCTTAAGGTCATCTTTTAATTTATCTATTTTTTTTCTAATCCGCCTTCTATCAAGCTCTAATTTCTGCTCACCCTGGCCGCTAGTTCCGATTCCGCCGCCTGTACGCGAAAGCACTATTCCGTGCCCGACTAATCTCGGCATTAAATATTGTAACTGCGCTAACTCGACCTGCGTCTTTCCTTCGAGGCTCCTGGCATGCTTGGCAAATATATGCAGGATTAACTGAGTGCGGTCTATTGTCTTCTTACCGATAATCCCTTCTAAATTACGCTGTTGTGTGCCGGATAAATCATGGCTGAAGATTACAGCATCAATCTTTAGGTCATGCACAATAGAAGCTAATTCCTCTGTCTTGCCACTGCCGAGAAAAAAGTTAGGAGTAGGCTTATCGCAGACATATGTGATGTTTTCTACGATTTCGACTCCGCAGGAAGCAACCAGTTCCTCTAATTCACAGGCAGAATCCTCCAAACTCCACCCGCTCCTATCAGACTTTAGATAAATTGTAACTAGTAATGCTTTTTCCATCTACTTTCTTTCAATTAAGTAAATTTTCACCACAGTTAGCGGGTCCTGCCTGCCGATCCACCTCGCCGTGCTCACTGACGTTGCGCGCGGCAAGGCCTTCGGCTCGGCAGTCACCCCCTAACGCAACTGAAAATTTACTT
>JAHIZC010000146.1 GCA_018814745.1 Candidatus Omnitrophota bacterium | reverse complement strand
ATAAAGGCAATAATCCCGAAGAGCAGGATCAGTTTAGAAAGCCCGCCGATCAAGCTTTTAATTACAAGTTTGGCGAGTTGTCCCTGCAGGATATATATATCCCCGGCGATCTCCAGATAAAAACCTTCATTTTCAGTGATTAGTCTGATTTCTTCCACAATATCAAGGCGCGGGAGGGTGCGGTAAGATTCTATCATCCGCAGCATAAAGAGGCCATATTTACGGTCATCGGTGATAAAACTCTTGGCAACTTTATCATTGATCGACATCTCCATCGCTTCCAGGAGCAAATGTCTAGGCATGATCCAGCCCAGAATAGGAGTCTGTTGTATGGCCTGGGCGATTATTACGGGCAGCGATATTACTGAACCGACTGCGCGGTGCTGCTCGAGTGATTCCTGGAGGGCCCAGAGTTGTTTATAGGATTTATCAGAATGGATCTTGTCTCCGTTTTTCGTGCGTACTACCAGGATTAACGGGCTGCTGCCGCCGTTACGGTCAATATAACTAAGGCCCTGATGAATTTTTCCCGAAGGAGAAAAATAAGAGAGTAAGCTGGGGTCGGAGTCAAGCATAGTTAATCCCGGAAGGGTAAGCAGGCAGGTGACAAAGATAATAATTATAATAAATTGTTTTCCTATATCGATCGCCTTATAGGTTTTTACTTCGTAATGTTCGATCTTGCTTTTTTTACGAGGCCGGGGATGGACCATCTTTAGGAATGCGGGAAATACACAGTAGGCTACAACTATCGCCACTAATGATCCGATAGCACCGGAAACACCCAGATCCCTCAAGGGCTTTGCGGAAACCGTTAACAAACTCAAGAATCCGAGAAATGTAGTGAGCATGCTCCAGAAGGATGGAGGGAAGGTTCTGCGTATCGCATCCTTGATCGGGTCTTTACAATTAGTATCCTCTCGGAAAGCCCTCCAGTTGAAAGTGAGAAAGATGATATGAGAAAGCGTCATTACAAAGATAATCGTTCCAAGGTTTGCGGTAAGAATACCCATTGGTATATTAATTAAATTAGTGATGATGAATGTCCAGATACAGGCATTGAGACATGCTATCATAGTACCGGCGAGAATACTTTTAGAGCGGAAAATCTGATAGATAAAGAAACCAAAGATTAAGAATGCCAGGAGATTAAATATCCTGAGGTCTCTTAAGAGGTTGCGTTTAATCAATTCTACAACATAAGGCAGGCCGGCTGCCTGAAGCAGAAAGTCTTTATCTTGAAATGATTTCATGATTGCTTCGACCTTTGGAACAATTTCCGATGATTTTTCTTCCTCTAGAATCAGGATGATGTTGGTAGATTTTCTGTCGTTAGAAATAATCAGTCTTTTCCAGAGAGGGCTGTTCAGGGCACTCCTTAAGCTGCCCGGCCCTTCATTAGTGAGGCTATTGACACTGACGATTCCATCCAACTCCGCTAACACCTTGCTTATTTCGGATATCTTATTATGGTATTGATTATCGTCAATTTTGCCCGTAGCTGAGAGTATAAGCTGAGAGCTTTTTCTGACGAATAGGCGGTCAATCAAGATCTCGCTTTGAAGCTGGGGGTCATCGCTTGAGAAAAAGAAGTTCTCGTCAACGACAGGAGTGAGGGGGACAAATAAAGTAATATAGAATAAACTTAAGATTGTAAGGATAATAATCATACGGACACTTCGCGGCATGATTTGCTAGAGTAGGAAAAGTTTTTGGCGGGTGAACATGGTATCCATTTTAGGATAAATAATATGGTTAGTAAAGGGAAATTTAAATTGTAATGAGAGGGTTTAGTGTTATAATTAACATATGCAAATTAGTGAACTGAGAAAAGAGATAAAAAGCATAAAATTTGACGAGGTACGCAAGGATACAGAGAGTTATTTTGAAGCTGTAACTTTGAGTCTAGAACTTCCGAAGTTGATTACTATCCTTGAGAAATTCTTTGGTTTACCTGTTTATCCGTCAAAGAATGAACTAAACTCAGAAGCTCAGGCGATCGCGGATAATTTCGGCGGAGTGAGGTCTAATCAAATACTTTACTTCTCGAACCAGGAGGGCGAGGTAATATTTGCCATGCTCTGGCCGTGGAGTGATGAGGAGCATACTACGATAAAGATCGGAAAAAATCAGTAAGCCGTAAATAAAACTCTCTCCCGAATTACCTATAAAGAGATGAAAAGAAAAATTATTTTAGCAGGAATATTTTTACTTCTACTAAAAACATGCGTTTATGCCGATAATTCAATTAAGGCAGAGGTGGATAAGACCAGCCTGACTACGGATCAGCAGCTGAGTTATAAAATAACCATATCAAGTGTAGATAAGGAGGTATCTTTACCAAAGCTAGCGGAATTCGATGGTTTTACCATTGCTTCACAGATACAGTCATCGTATACTTCTTTTGTCATGAATAATGAGGTAAAAAGCAAGACAGTGTATACTTATGTATTAATACCGGTTAAGACCGGTATACTGACTATACCGCCAGCTAAAGTCGTGATAAAAGGTGAAGAATACCAGACAGATACATTTGAGATAGAGGTAATACAAGGAAAAACAAAACCCGAAATTACTCCGAAAGAAAAATCTTATCCCCCGGGAAAATCCCGGCCGGAAGAAGGCTTCGAGCAGCCGCAGTACACACTCTAATATGGAGAAATCAGTTGCTACACCAGTTCGCTACGTAAAGGGAATCGGCCCGAAGAAGGCCGACTCATTTCGTAAGCTCGGAATAAATACGGTGGAAGATCTGTTTTATTATTTTCCCAGGCGCTATGAAGATCGCACTAGATTCAGTTCGGTTTCGCAATTAAAAGAGGGCCAGATTCAGACAACAAAAGTAAAGGTTTTAGCCAGAGGAGGCCGTCAATCTTTCAGGCGCCGCGGGTTTAGCATCGTTGAGATTGCAGTAGGAGATCAGAGCGGAAAGATCCACTGCGTCTGGTTTAATCAACCATATTTAAAAGAGTATTTTAAGGTCGGGGTTTCGCTTGTATTATACGGGAAGGTAGAGCGCTACGGCGATAGGCTGCAGATTAATTCACCTGAGTTTGAGATTATCTCTGAGGATAAGGACGAATCATTGAACATAGGCAGAATTGTCCCGATTTATACTTTGCCTCAAGGGTTTACTCAGAGAACTTTACGAAGGATTATCAGTCAGATATTCGAAGAGTATCTCGGAGGGATGAATGATTTTCTTCCTTATGATATACGCTCAAGGCATAATTCTCTGAATTTAGCCAAAAGCCTAATCAATATACATTTTCCCGAAAACCCGGATATGCAGAAACTTGCTTATGAAAGGCTTAGTTTTGAGGAGTTCTTTATATTTCAACTGCCCCTGGTATTACGTAAATTAAAGAAAAAGGTGAAAAAAGGGATAATCCATAAGATCGCTGGCGGGCTGTTAGATAGTTTCATTAGGAACCTTGCTTTTGAATTAACCAGAGCACAGCAGAGGGTGATCGAGGAGATCAAGCAAGATTTGAATAAACCTGAAGCGATGCAGAGGTTGTTACAGGGGGATGTGGGGTCGGGTAAGACTATAGTCGCGACTATCGCCGGCATTATTTCAATACAAGGAGGCTATCAAGTTGCCTTCATGGTTCCGACAGAAATATTGGCGAAGCAGCATTTTGAGAAAATCAGCTGTCAGCTATCCCTGCCTGACCGGCAGGCAGGAGCT
>JAHIZC010000012.1 GCA_018814745.1 Candidatus Omnitrophota bacterium | reverse complement strand
CGAGATTAACTATCAACTGAAAGCTGATAGCTGATAGCTGAAAGCAAAAATCATTTTTTCTTCTGATGTACGATTACTTCGTCGATTAAACCGTAATCTTTAGCCTCTTGTGCAGACATGAAGAAATCCCTATCGGTATCCTTCTGAATCTTATCTAATTTCTGGCCGGCATGTTTGGCTAATATCTCATTGATCCTGTCACGCATTTTTAGAATCTCTTGGGCATGACGGGATATATCTTCCGCAGCCCCTTGAATGCCTCCCCAGGGCTGATGAATCATAATCCGTGAATTAGGCAGGGCGTGACGTTTGCCTTTTGTGCCGGCACAGAGAAGCAGAGCACCCATACTCGATGCCTGCCCGACACAATATGTCGCTACGTCGCACTTCACGAATTGTATAGTATCGTATATCGCCAGGCCTGCAGTAACCGAACCTCCGGGTGAATTAACATAGACATTAATCTCCTTACCCACATCCTGCATCTGTAAGAATAACATCTGGGCAATTACTAAGTTCGCTACGTAATCATCAATAGATGTGCCAACAAAAATTATCCTATCCTTTAATAAGCGGGAATAAATATCATATGCGCGCTCATAGCCCCGCGATGTCTGTTCAATAACCATTGGTACTAATGTCTGTGCCCTTATCGTCATACTCACCTCCATTGTGCTAGGTTCTAGGTGCTAGCTTGCCGTGCTAGAACCTATAACCTAAAACCTATAACCTAAAATTAAGACAATTCTTTCCAATCTGCTTCTCTGAACAACATCTCCATCACTTGATTTGTCATTTTATTATCAAGGGCAATCTTTTCCTTCTTGGCGATCTCAGCTAAAACCAAATATACCTTAACCTGTCTCTCTGCCTCCGGCTCAAGCTCCTTTGATAATTTCGGCTCATGCTCGTCTATTTTCTCACGCCCAACGCCCTTGAGTGCTAAGTCAAGCTTTGCCTGTCTTACCAGTTCCTGCAGCTGCCGGTTGATCAAAGATTGCGGTAATTTAAAATCCAGGCCCTTGATTAAACTATCGATAATCTCAGCCTCCATTTTCTGCCGTTGTGTATTCTCCTGCTGCATAGAGATCTGCCTCTCGGTTGCTTTCTCTAATTCAGTTAAGTTTGGATATCCCAGGCTCTTGGCAAAATTATCATCTGCTAGATCAACCTTCCTCGCCTCTTTTAAAGAATCAATATAACGCTTGATCTCATCAGGCCCGACTGATACCTTCTTATAATTTAATTTGATACCCTTATAATGCTTGATCTCTATTACCGGAGTCACCTCTACCACTGCCTTAAAAGAAAGATTGTCCCTGTCTAATTTGACATCGGATATTTGAGGTAATTCTACGACATCGAGCTTCTCTTGATCAATCGCCTGTCCGTAAATTTCCGGCACTAATTCTCTCAGCACCTGCTCATGCGCATTAGCGGAATAATGCTTCTCTAAAATATCTCTCGGAGCATTACCCGGACGAAAACCCGGTACCTTTGCTTCCTTGCCTATTTTTTTGAAGACATCCTCAAATTTATTCTTTACGGTCTCTCCGCTTACTGCAACGTTTATTTCCCTTTTGGTGCTGTCTAATTTTTTGACTTCCGTTTTCATCTTAAATCAGCCCTCTCCTTCGGTGAGGCGAATTTAACCCCGCTCTTTTGCTTCGAATCTTTTACTTCGAAAAGCAAAAGGGCGGGATAAGTTCGTGCATACAATTTACGTTCACTATCGTTCCGTAAATTGTGCACTTACTCACATCCGAAACTTCTCTCCCAGATAGATCTGGCGTGCCTGAGGATTATTGATCAATTCATCGGCGACGCCGGAAATCAGAATCTTTCCATCGGCAATTAAATATGCCCTGTCGGTTATAGAAAGCGTTTCTCTGACATTATGGTCCGTAAGTAAAATCCCTAAGCCTTTTTCTTTTAACTCCCTGATGATCTCCTGCGCCTCATTGACCACGATAGGGTCTATTCCGGAAAAAGGCTCATCCAGTAAAATAAAAGAAGGGTTTGTCACCAGTGCACGGGTAATCTCCAAACGCCTCCTCTCCCCTCCTGATAAAGTAAAAGCCTTGTTTTTAGCAAGATGGGATATATTCAACTCCTTAAGCAAGTGCTCCAACCTCTTCTCTCTTTCAGTTTTAGCTATTGGTAAAGTCTCTAAAATTGACATGATGTTATCTTCTACGCTCAGCTTACGAAATACTGAAGCCTCCTGGGCAAGATACCCTATACCGTAGCGGGCGCGTTCATGAATCGGCAGAGAGGTGATATCGTTATTATCAAAAACGATTTTCCCCCGGTTAGGCGGAATCACTCCGACGATCATATAAAAAGTAGTGGTCTTGCCTGCGCCGTTAGGGCCAAGAAGCCCCACTACCTCACCGCGCCTGACCAAAATATCCACACCCCTGACGACTTCCCTTCCGTCGTAAGATTTAGCCAGTCCTTTAATTTCCAAAAGATGCATCATCAAAATCTCCCGTAGAAGAGATGACTAATTTCGGCCTGCCGCTTAAAATGATCTTCTTATCAACTAGCGTATAGACCGCTTCCTGGCTATAGGAAACATTCTCACCTCTGACTATCTTGACATTGCCTTTGGCTACTATCTTTTCTATCTTGTTATGCATAAAGCCCGGGGGACTATCTGAGCTATCTATTGTAGAAAAATAGATATCAAGCCTGTCGCCATAAATTGTTGAATCTTCTCTTTCAACTTTAACATTATTATAAAAAGTAGCTATATTCTTTTCGTATTCTATCTCCAGCGGGCCGTCGCAGGTGATAATGATTTTTTCTTCGTTCCCCTGGCCTTGATCAGGCTTAATATCCACCCTGACATCCTTCTCCAGAGAGACCTTGCTGAGATTGGGCTCTCCGGTTACACCGATTGCTACTGCTATCATATTGTCTCTTTCTATATTCACCGGATCATCAGTAGAAACAACCTGCTTTTTTCTATCCCACTCTAAAGAATCCGTAGTCAACCTTGCTCCGGAGGAAGTAGTAATTACTACATTATCCTCTAATCTCAACTGGCCGTTCTCTTTATTGAACTTTCCTTTATCGCCGGTAAGCTTGACATCTTCATCTTCACCGTATAGATTACCGATCACATCATCGAGTTGGACATCTTCGGTAAAAACATCCGCGCTCTTGCCGAATATCTCCCAGCTTTTTTTACCCTTCTCTCCGTAACCGGATAGAGAAAAATCATTGATCTGCTGATCTGATTCCTGGGTATTTTGCGCGCTAATCAAGCTGACAGCTGACAGTTGATAGCTGAGAGCTAAAAATATTAAAATAAATCTAAACATCATATTGCTTTAGAGCATTCACCCATTTGCCTTGCGCCTTAAGAATTAATTCAACTACTTCTCTGACAGCCCCACTGCCGCCTTCGCGCAAACATATATAAGCAGCAACCTGTTTAATCTCAGGGACGGCATTAAATACCGCGATCGGAAACCCCACTTTCTTCATCAGGCAGAGATCGACTAAATCATCTCCCATAAAACAAATCTCTTCAAGTTCAACCTTGTGCTTTTTTAAAATTTTATCTAATGCAGCGGCCTTGGGAGAAATATCGGTAAATACCTCAGCCACCCGCATCTCTCTGGCGCGCGGCCTTATCGCTTTTGAACCTTTAGCAGTGATCAGG
>JAHIZC010000145.1 GCA_018814745.1 Candidatus Omnitrophota bacterium | reverse complement strand
GTCAGCAAGAATAGAATTAAGTCCCTTAACAATAAGCTGAGATTCCTTTAAAGGGATGATTTTTTGTTTGCCTAACATCTTGGCATGGGCAATGCTGCCCAGGACATCAAAAATAGCTAATCTTTTATCAAAACTTATACTTGAGGTAAATTTATCCGTTAATATCCCTGTCTTCTTAGGAAATCTTGTACCCCATAGCTTCTTGGACATTGGCTCTCTCCTACTTTCTAATAATTTTGGTTCTCTTAAAGCGGGTGGCTTGGGGTGATTTCGAGCCGCGTGGTGCGGCGAGAAACACGCCAAGACAGCCTGCCTGTCGGTAGGCAGGGACCCGCAAATTATTATCGCTTATACGGTAATCCCCAGAGCTTAATGAATCCTTCGGCCAATTTCTGGTCAAATTTATCATCCTTACCGTATGTACTCAATTCCTTTTTATAGAGTGAGTGTGATGATTTTCTGGTCACCGGAACACAGTTTCCTTTAAATAGCTTAAGCTTAATCGTACCGCTCAATCTCTTCTGCGTGGAATTCACGAAACTATCCAATGCCTCTTTCAGGGGAGAGAACCAAAGCCCGTAGTAAACTAACTCCGCATATTTAAGTGCAATGATCTCCTTAAAATGCGCTGTCTCCCGGTCAAGTACCAGGCTTTCCAGCTCCTTATGTGCGATGTGGAGAATTGTTGCGGCTGGCGCCTCATAAATCTCTCTGGATTTTATACCGACAAGCCTATTCTCTACCAAATCAGCCCTTCCGACACCATGCACCCCGCCGATCTCATTTAAATGATTAATCAGTGTTTTTAATTTATAAACTCTGCCGTCCAGTTTCTTAGGAACGCCTTTTTCAAAATAAATTTCAATATACTTAGGATAAGTGTATTGGCCTGTCGGCCCCTTAGTGATTATATATGCGTTCTCCGGAGGCTCTTGAGCCAAATCCTCCAATACCCCGGCTTCGATACTTACGCCCCAGAGATTTCTATCAATGCTATATGGCTTCTTCTTACTTACATCTATAGGAATATTATAGATCCGGGCATACTCCATCTCTTCTTCCCTGGATTTAAACTCCCACTCCCTTACCGGAGCAATGATCTCTAATTTAGGGTCTAATATACCTATACTTACTTCAAATCTTACCTGATCATTCCCCTTGCCTGTACAGCCATGTGCGACTGCTTTTGCTTTTTCTTTATGCGCGATCTCAACTAGATATTTAGCGATTAACGGCCTGCCTAATGCAGTAGCAAGCAAGTACTTACCCTCATATATTGCATTTGCCTTTAAAGAAGGTGTTACAAAATCATTAACGAATTCATCCTGAAGATCCTTGATGTAGACTTTAGATGCTCCGGCAGCAAGTGCCCTGGCTTCTATTTCCTCTAGATCCTCTCCTCCCAGGCCCTGCCCTAAGTCAGCTATAAAACATACCACCTCATAGCCCTGCTCCTTTAACCATCTTACTATGCATGAAGTATCTAACCCGCCTGAATAAGCTAAAACTACCTTTTTCATTATTTCTTCCCCAATAGTTTAATCAAAAGTGCTTTCTGTACATGCATTCTATTCTCTGCCTGATCAAAAACTATAGAATTTTTACTGTCGATTACCTGATCGGTTATCTCCTGCCCCCTATGCGCCGGAAGGCAATGCATGATTAAAACTTTTTTCTTTGCTAATTTAACTAATTTACTATTGACCTGAAAATTCTTAAATATCTTCTTCCTTTTCCTGCTTTCAGCCTCTTGCCCCATACTCGCCCAGACGTCAGTATAAATTACATCCGCGCCCTTTACTGCTTCCTGAGGATTTTTGAATATTTTAATCGATGACTTATGAGAAGCTGCAATCGCCCGGGCTTCCTTGAGGACTCTTTTATTCGCTTCGTAACCTTTGGGCGCCGCTAGATTAATATTTAATCCTGTCTTTGCGCAGGCATAAAGCAGGGAGTTACAGACATTATTACCGTCACCTACATAGCTCATTAGAGCTCCCTTAAAATTTTTGATCTTCTCTCTTATCGTATAAATATCGGCTAATGCCTGACAGGGATGCAAGAAGTCAGTCAACCCGTTGATCACCGGCTTATCGGAAAATCTGGCCATATCTATCGCATTTTGATGTTCATAGGTTCTCAGCACTATACCGTCTACGTATCTTGCTAACGTCTTAGCTACATCCTCTATAGACTCTCTTACCCCCAGGCTGATTTCATGAGGAGCCAAATATAGAGAATTCCCTCCTAACTGATATATCCCCACTTCAAAAGATACTCTGGTCCGGTTAGAAGGTTTCTGAAATACTAAGACTAACGTCTTCCCTGAGAGTGCATCGCTGAATTTAGATTTATCTTTCTTAAGTTTATCGGTCAGGCTGAATAAATCCCGGATCTCTTTACCTGATAAATCTCTAATTGATATTAAATCTTTCTTCATTTTAATTACCTCTTAGCACTTCCTCTAGAATCCCAACTGCTTTATTGACCTCTTTTTTACTTGTATTTAATGCCGGCATCAGCCTGAGCACTGTATCATGCGTACAATTAATCAAAAGGCCCTTTTCCATACACTTCTCTACTATGCTTTTTCCTTCTTGGTTCAACTCTACCCCGATCATCAAACCCATTCCCCTTATCTCTTTGATCACCGGATATTTATTCTTTAATTCATTCAGCTTTTGAAAAATATATTCACTGATCTTAGAGGCATTCTGCAGTAACTTTTCTTTCTGGATCCCCCTTAATACTCCTAAAGCTGCTTTACAAATAACCAGGCCTCCTCCGAATGTCGAAGCGTGCATACCCGGGCCAAGCGTATCGGCGATCTCCTTCTTTGCTATCATCATTCCTATGGGTAATCCTCCTCCCAATGCCTTAGCTAAGGTGACTATATCAGGAGTTATTCCGTAATCTTGATAACAAAATAGCTTACCTGTTCTGCCGATTCCTGTCTGTACTTCATCGATAATCAAAAGCATATTCTTTTCATCGCACAACTTTCTAAGCTCCAAAACAAAATCTTTATCTGCCAGATTTACTCCGCCTTCACCCTGGATTAATTCAAGCATTACAGCAACCGTCTTATCGCTTATCGCATTTTTCACTGCATTAATATCATTAAATTTAACTGTCTTAAATCCTTCGGGAAGCGGATCAAAACCGCTCTGATATTTTTTTTGTCCCGTAGCAGCTAAAGTAGCTAAAGTCCTTCCGTGAAATGAGTTTTCGAATGTAATCACCTCAAATCTTCCCTTGCCGATGGTTCGACTAGACTCACCATCGGCGCTGAGCGGAGTCGAAGCGCCAAACTTCCGGCTAAACTTTATCGCAGCTTCATTTGCTTCTGCCCCGGAATTACAAAAGAATACCTTAGCAGGAAAAGTGCGAAAAACAATCTCTGCGGCTAATTTCGCCTGGGGTATATGAAAAAAATTATTCGGGATAAAGATCAGCTTAGAGACCTGATCCCGCACTGCCTGCATAACTTTAGGATAACAATGGCCGAGATTCCCCACTCCCCACCCGGGGAAAAAATCAAGGTACTCCTTATGGTCAATATCCCAAAGCCTGGAACCTTTACCCTTGATAAAGATCAAAGGCGTCTTGGTATACGTCGGCATTATATTATTTTTATAGCTATCAAAAATCTCTTGTTTCTTCATTCTCTAACGATCTCTGTACCGATACCTTGGTCTGTAAAAATCTCCAGGAGCAAACCGTGCGGTGTCCGCGCATCTACGATATGCGTCTTTTTTACGCCGCTCTCCAGGGCATTAATACAAGCTGAAACCTTTGGTATCATACCCTGCTGTATGATCTTCTCATCGATCAAACTCTTCGCCTCGTCTATAGTCAGTGTAGATAAAAACGAGTTCAAGTCTTGGGCATTTCTCATGATTCCTTTTACATTAGTCAATAAGACTAACTTTTCCGCTCCCAAGGCAGAAGCTATACTCGAAGCCGTCTCGTCCGCATTGATATTATAAGACTTCTTGTCTTTACCTCTTCCCATAGGTAAGATTACTAATATCTTATTCCTGTTTAATTTAGCTTTCAGAAACTTGCTATCTACTCCTATTATATGCCCCACTAATCCCAGATCCTGAGCTGCCAGCTTTTTTTCCACCTGAAGTACATTTTTATCTTTTCCGTTTACCCCCTCTGCCTTTGCACCATGGGTATTTATTTCCTTGACGATCATTTTATTTAGATGCTCCAGTTCTTCCTCAACCAGCTCCAGTGTCTGTTCATCAGTCACTCTCATCCCGTCAACGAAATCGGTCTTCTTACCGCTAGCTCGCATCCTCTCGCTGATATTCGGGCCTCCTCCGTGCACTAATATCGGCCTCAGGCCAACGAAACTCAAAAAAACAATATCCTCCAAAACCCCTTCCCTGATACTCTCCTCACCGAGGATACTGCCGCCGTATTTTATGACGATTGTCTTTTTGTGAAAGTTTTTAATATACGGCAGTGCTTCGATTAAAACATCTGCTTTCCTGATCGCTTCTTCCATACTTCTCCTTAATTATACTCTGCGTTTATCTTGATATACTTCGGTGTTAAATCAGAAGTAAAGACCGTTGCAGAGGATTTTCCCTGTTTTATATCTAAGAGGACACTTATATCTTTCTTCTTCAATGAACTCAGTTTTACTCTTATATTCTTCTCTTTTATGCCTATTCCGCTTGCACCTGCTGCCGCAATTATTCTGCCGAAATTTGGATTCTCGCCGAACATTGCAGTCTTAAAAAGATTGGAATTGGCAATATTTAAACCCAACCTCTTTGCTTGCGCAAAATTATTAGCACCCTTTACATTTATCTCAATGAATTTACTTGCTCCTTCCCCATCCTTAACAATCATCTTTGCTAATTCAAGAGAAACTTTATTCAAGGCTTCAAGGAATAAATCATAACTTTTTCCGCTATTAATTAACTTGCTGCCGCTTGCACCATTCGCCAATAGGATTACGCTATCATTCGTGCTCATACAGCCATCAACGGTAATACAATTAAATGATTGTTTTACACAAATACCCAGAGCCTTATTCAATGCGCCCTGCGTAATATTCGCATCGGTAAAGATAAAGCTTAGCATCGTAGCCATATCAGGAGCGATCATCCCCGCGCCTTTAGCAACTCCGCAGAGAGTAATAGCCTGATTTCCGATATTAAACTTTACTGTTACTGTCTTGGCAAAACTATCTGTTGTCAAAATCGCATTCTTTGCCTTCTCTACTCCTTTCCCGGATAGCTTCGAAACTAACTCTGGCACTGACTTCTTTATCTTATCTATTGCAAGGGGCTTGCCGATAATGCCTGTTGAAGCAACTAAAACCTTATTTTTATTAAGTTGTAAAGCCCTGGCAACAGACTTAGAGAATTCACCCGCAACCTGCTCACCTTTGCTACCGGTAAAACAATTTGCATTACCGCTGTTTACCGCTATCGCCTGAAATAACTTACTATGCTTAAGATATCTTTTGTCGACCTTGATATGCGCTGCCTCTATCTTATTAGTAGTAAACTTCGCTGCTGTCTTAGCCGGCAGCTCTGAATAAAATAAAGCCAGATCTAATTTTCTTCCCTTTTTAATCCCGCAAGCCACTCCGCTCGCCTTAAAACCTTTGGGAAGTATTGCTTTCTTATATACTTTCATACTAATCCTGCTTTTTCCGGAAAACCGCACATGATATTCATATTCTGTACTGCTTGGCCTGCTGCACCTTTCAGTAAATTATCTATTGCTGCGATAATGATTATATTATCCGTATCTTCCTTAATACCGATATCACAAAAATTTCCACCCACTACATCTTTGAGCATGGGAAAACTGCCTTCCTGCTTTATCCTTACAAAAGGCTCTTTTCTATAGAATTTTTTATAAAGACTGACTAAATTTTGCCTCTTTGATCCTTTAGCTCTCTTCACATATACAGTAGCCAGGATTCCCCTATTCAAGGGTAATAGATGCGGGACAAAAGTTACTTTTAAATTCTGGGAGGCTAATTTTGATACCTCCTGATTAATCTCAGGCGCATGTTGGTGCATATTCACCTTATAGGCCTTAAAGTTCTCGTTAATCTCAGCATAAAGAAAATTCTCCACGATCTTTCTCCCTGCGCCGGTTACTCCTGACTTAGCATCAATAATAATCGAATCTAACTTAGCAATCCCCAGGCTCACCACCGGTGCCAAAGCCAGGATGCTTACCGTCGGATAACAACCCGGATTAGAAATGAATCTTGCTTTCTTTATTTTCACCCTATAGATCTCAGGTAAACCGTAAATTGCCTGCGTGAGATTCAACTTATCCTTATGTTTAGTTTGATAAAACTTCTCGTAAGTCTTTATATCTTTTAATCTGTAATCCGCACTCAGATCAATCACTTTTTTATTCGCCTTTAATAACTTCGGTACCATCCCCATCGAGATCGTATGCGGCAGCGCCAAAAATATTACATCGCAAGTTGTGATGATCTCCTCCAGATTCGGCTCGTCACAAACCAAATTGATCTTACCCTTAAACCTGGGGAAGATCTTTGAGAAATCTTCGGCTTTATCTATTTTGGCAGAGAGATTTTTTATTCTCACATCCGGGTGCCTGAGAAGAATATCGACGAGCTCTTCCCCTGTGTAACCGGTTGCGCCTATAATTGCTACATTAACCATTTTTTCTCCTTTTGATTTATATATCTATATTAATCTAAAAGTTCGTCGTAGTCAAGCCCCGTTACAAATATGGGTATTTTGTAATATAGCATATAATTTGTAACGGGGCAAGGTTTTTCTCGTCGGAAGTGACTATCCCTCGTCCGCCAAAGTTCTCTGGCGGACTCGGGATTATTTCGCGCAGATAACTTACGTCGCACTTCCTGCTCCGTAAGTTATGCGCTCAATAAAAAATCCCGCTGCACAGCGGGACTCAAGTTCTTTGTTTTTTTGTTTTTTAGTTTTTATGTTTTTTAGTCCATTTTACCTTTTTGTCCACTGGAAGCGTTTACGCGCGCCTTTTTGTCCGTACTTCTTACGCTCTTTGGTACGGGGGTCGCGTGTAAGAAAACCCTGTTTACGCAGCACATCCTTTGAATTAGGATCCGCTGAGACTAAAGCGCGGGAAATACCATGT
>JAHIZC010000144.1 GCA_018814745.1 Candidatus Omnitrophota bacterium | reverse complement strand
CCGTGTTCATACTGGAGGGAAATCAGGTGGGCCAATAATCCTTTGTCGGCTTCAGACTCAAACTTTATTCCCAGGGCAATTACCGCATTGTAGGCAGTTTTAATATCCTCAGGATCAATGGAGCTGTTGTCGCTTAGGTAATAAGCCAGATAAAATCTTAAATTCAAATCCTTAGTGAGTGTAGCGGGGAGTAATGAGGTATCATTTAGCACGGTATTATACACATAGCTGAATATTCTTATGTCATGGGCTTCGGCATCAGGCATTGCGTAGAATCTCTTAGCAAGGCGGATTATACGCGCAATCTGCGAAGAATCCTGCGAAGACTCAGGAGGAGCGCGGGCCTGAATTGTCCTGCCAATTCCCTGTTCTTCTAAAATAGCAGCCACATAACCAATCATTCTCTCTGGTTTTAATCCCTGTCTTTCCCACTGAATAGATTTCTCTGCCCATCCCAACAAGAAATCAAACTCTGCATCCTTAGTAATATCAAGCCGGTCTATTAAAGGAAGCTGTCCGGGAATTCCGGCGCCTTTGGTATTAACTAAATAATCACGTATCTGGGCAGCTTTTCTTAAGGATTTCTCAATTTCACCTATTCCCATTCCGCCATCCTGATAGACAAAATCACGCAATCTCATCACATGCTCTATATTCTCCGGATTAAACCTGCCTCCGGGAAGTAACCCAGCTACCTCATCTTTAAGCCGGTTGAACCGATGTATTTGACTCTGCACAGGCTCAAGTCTCTCATTGATTAATTTCTCTCTCCAGTAGAGGAGTTCTGAGAAAACTAAATCATCCATTAAATTTATCTCTCTTCCTAAGTATTCGGCCAATTCCGTCTTTTCCTTCAATGTGCGAAAATCCTTGAATATCTCAATGAAGTAACCTCTACCGGTCTCTCCGTCAAAACGCTGGCTGGTTCTCATTACTCCCATAAAATATCCGCTAGAAGACTCATCTAGCCCTCTAATTAAGCCCTTGGTTAACTCATCAGCATAACCGCTAGACTCAAGGCTCGCCCTCCCGCGCACATCCTGCCATTCCTTAATCACTTCGGCATACCGCTTGGAATATTTGCTCTCGATATATTTACTCTCGATTAAAATATTTCCCTGAGGTTGAAAATCACCGTTTCTAGCGCCATATCTTGTTTCGATAAAGCTTCTCTGCATCCTGGAAATATGGTCTCCAAATAAGAAATATTGGCCTCTTACGCCGACTTCATCTTGACTTGCCCTTAACTCAATATCCATTGTTGAGGAGATATAATGCAGGAGTGCCTCTATATCATTCTGGGAATTCAGATTAAACCTTAATCCGTAGAGACTATTATCCTTAGTTAAATATTCTGCGCCTACCGAGGCATCAAAATCACTATTATCTATATTTAAATCTCCATAAAGTCTTAGGCGATTAGCAAATATCTTCTGAGCTTTTAAATCAGCTACCAAGCCGCCGTCTTCTGACTTTACTCTCAGCGCAAACAGGTCGCTGAGCACTCCCCGTTTAAGAACTACTAAGAATGGCGCCACCCCTCGCTCATTACTATACTCAATTCCGCCGCCTGCCTGCCAACCTCTGGCTACATCCCTAAGCACCCCTGCTCCCAGAATTAAATCTGCTTCTTCTGTCCCGCTCTCTAAGATTCCCTCTATCTGATAGGGGCCATATCTCTGAATAAGTCTTACAGATATATTTTTATCCAAATAGTTTATGGTTATCCTGCCCGGATTTCCTGCAATATCAAAAAGCTTCCTATAACCAGCGAATATTGAAGTATTGCCGCCCTGTAAATCCAAACCGAGAATAATATTTGTATCCTTTTCATCCATACCAACATAGAAGGTCGAACGGTCTTCTCCGTTTATATACATAGCCGCGCCTGCTCTTAAGCGGTAATCGCCTTTTTCGCGCTGTAACTCAATCCCAATACGCTGCTCTTTTATATCTTGGCCGCCAAAGACTGTGGAGTCAAATATCGTAGAATAATCAATACGCACCTTGCCGCTTATATCTGCTAAAGGTATAAATCCTGAGAAGTTTAAGCGCAAATCCTGTTCTTTATTCTGCTCATAAACACCGCCCTTTAAAATATCAGTAGGCAAGGAGCTTATTTCTATCCAGGTAGCAGTATTGGTTGTTCTTTCCTCATAAATAACCTCGTGGACTCTATTTACCGCCTCTCTATCATAAGGAGAGAATCCAATATAGTGCCTGCCATCCTCTGTGGTTGTCCTGTATATCCCTATAAAGCGCCTACCTTCTGTGGTAATTACCTCGCGCAGGATATAGGAACCAGAATAATCAATAGAGTATCTCTGCTCTTTTACCCGCACCGGTTTTCCATTAATATACACGGTTAACTCTTCGGCATCAGAGGTGAATTTAGCCAACTTCTCTAAACTCTTGTTTAATCCGCTGTCCTTTATTGCCTCAATCCGCTCCTTATCTTCGCTGCTGAATAGTCCCTTTAATAAATTGATTGCATTCATTACAATCGTGGCAATGGGATTGATGGATAAATATAATTTAGAATCCTGATGACCGCTGCGTAGATGCCTGATATAGGCACGATACAATTTGGTACTCTCAAGAATTATCTCAAGATTTGTATTATATGCTTGATTCCCGTAATATTTAATAGCCTGTTCAATAGCCTCTTTGGAAAAATTATTAAGCGAGCCGGGGAAATGATTTATAAGCGCGCGCTTATCTTCACTTAATTTACCTTCGCTTTCAAGCTGTTTATATTGATAGGCGTCCTGCAATATCTGTATATATGCCCTCTGCCTTAAGAGTTCTACTGAGCTCTTTCTAATCTTGGCAGCGGATTCATTGTAATTCTGGAATGGCTCTGATTTTTCTTCTGCAGTCTTCCAGGTAATATCTATTGCAATGGAAGCGAAGTTTAAGAATGAGAGATTCACGCCCTTACTTTCCAGCTTCTGAAGTTCCATCTCTAAAGCTTCGACTTCGTGCTTTTTCTCTACATAATCAAATATACCTGCGTATCTTTGCTTGGCAAAGGCACGTATCTCCTGGTCAAAGGCAGGCGTCTTTCCTTCATCTTTACTATACTCCTTGGCAAAATCACCTAAATCATCCTTTGCATATAAATCTCTTAATACCACAAAGGCGACCTTAAAGCTGTGGTAATCAGCGGAAGTCAAATACAT
>JAHIZC010000143.1 GCA_018814745.1 Candidatus Omnitrophota bacterium | reverse complement strand
CAAGAAAAAAATCTTTTTATGCCCTTAAGGGGAGAATCAGAGAAGTGGGCAGATGAATTATTGGAAGAGGAGGGTATAAAGAAAAATGATAGACTGCTAGCGATCAATCCGGGCGCAAGTTGCCCCTCTAAAATCTGGCCTGATCAAAATTTCGCGGAATTGGCAAACAGACTAATAGAGAAATATGGGTTTAGAGTTATAGTCATCTGTGGCCCTAAAGATATCACATTGGTAGAGAAGGTAATCAAAGGAATAAATTACCCGGTAGTAAATCTAGCGGGCAAGACTTCGGTTAGTCAATTAGCCAGCATGATCAAAAGATGCACGTTATTTATTTCTAATGATTCCGGCCCCGTACATATTGCTACTGCGGTCGGGGTTCCGGTGATCTCTATCTTTGGTAGGAATCAGCAGGGGCTTAGCCCGAGGCGCTGGGGGCCTCTAGGCAGGAGAGACAAAATTTTGCATAAAGAGGTTGGTTGTATTAAATGCCTGGCGCATCACTGCGTAGAAGAATTTAAGTGCCTGAAGGCAATAGAGGTTAAAGATGTAGTGCAGGCTGCAGAGTCTATCTTGAGTTAGAGGTAATTTTGGTTGAAAAGCTAACCCAGAGGCGTATAATGGGTCGGGGTAAAAAGCTTAAGCAGGAATTCCTAGATTCAGTGCAAGAGAGAGAGAAGTTTGAAGCAAGATTTAATTCGCTGAAGGAACTTAAGAAAGCTATACGTCAAGTTAAGATAAGGATACGTCAAGAAAAAAGAGAGCAAGCCCGCGTCAAAAAAGAGCGACAGAAAGAAATAGATGCTTTAGAGCTAGCTTTGGGTAATCGTGGATTTCTTAGGAAAGAGGGTAAAACAACATATAGGCCTACGATTAAGATAGAAGTAAGGCCGGTTCAGGCCCCCTAAGAAGTTGTTGATTTGGCCCGAATTTGTGCTAAAATTATAAATTCTTATGATTAATCGAAATAAGGTAAAGACATATTCAGTAAAGTTCAGATACAGCAAGGTGAAGAATACGGATTTTGCCAAGCCGCCGAAGCCCGGCCGTAGTTTTTCTACTTTTTACGCAAGCTTACAAAACATCCTAAAAGCAAAAGATTTACGTATCTTAGTTGATGCGATAGTCAAGGCGCATAAGAGAAATAAACCGGTGATCTTTATGTGCGGAGCGCATGTGATAAAATGCGGCCTTAATCCGATAGTCATTGAGCTGATCAAAAAAAAGGTGATTAGCTGCCTCTGTTTAAACGGAGCGGGAATAATTCATGATTTTGAGATCGCCTATCAGGCTCGAACCTCGGAGGATGTAGCCCGGAATTTGAAGTCCGGTAAGTTCGGGATGGGGCGGGAACCGGCTGATTTCCTCAATCTAGCTATAGAAGAGGGAGTGAGCGAAGGATGGGGACTCGGCAGTTCAGTGGCAAGGAAGATTGCGAAGTCAAAGTTACGCTTTAAAAATTTAAGCATTATTTATAATGCAGATAAAAATAAGATTCCGGTCTGTGTATTTGTGGCAGTAGGAACCGATATTATACATCAGCATCCCTCTTTTAATGCCGCACTTACAGGCGAAGGAAGCTTAAGGGATTTCCATCTGCTAAGAGATTGTGTCGCCGGGTTAAATAACGGCGGTGTGGTCTTAAACTTCGGTTCAGCTGTGATATTGCCGGAGGTATTCCTGAAGGCATTGAATCTATCCCGTAACTTAGGTAATCAAGTTAAGAATTTCACCACTGCCAATTTCGATATGATTCATCACTATCGCCCAAGCCAAAATGTCGTCAGTCGTCCGGTGATGCAGGGAGGAAAAGGGTTTTATATGATCGGGCATCATGAGATTATGCTTCCCGTATTAGCTCAGGCAGTAGTTGATAAATTATGAAAAAATTAAGAAAGATCATCAATCGCTTTGATAAGGCAAAGGTTTTAGTCGTCGGTGATTTAATTCTTGATGAGTATATCTGGGGAAACGTAGATAGAATTTCACCCGAGGCGCCGGTTCCGGTGATCTGGGCTAATAAAAGGACTTATGTGCCGGGTGGAGCGGCAAATGCAGCTAATAATATCAGCTCTCTGGGTGCAGAGGTATGTTTAATCGGGGTAACCGGCCGCGACAAGAATACTGATATCCTTTTCAGTGAACTGAAGAAAAGGAGGATCAGCAGCAAAGGAATATTTATTGAACCAAAGAGGCACACCACGTTAAAGACCCGGATCATCGCCGGACACCAGCAGGTAGTCAGGGTGGATTGGGAGCATAAAGATCCGCTGGAGAGAAAGCTAAATCAGAAAATCATAAAATTTATCGATAAGAGTATAGATAATTTTGATGCCGTAATTATCCAGGATTATGGAAAGGGTGTGGTCAATCAGCATCTATTAGAAGGGTTAATTGATCTTGCACATCTGCATAAAAAGATTATTACTGTTGACCCTAAAGAAGAGCATTTTCAGTATTACAGAGGGGTAACTTCGATTACGCCAAACCGCAGTGAACTTGAGAATGCGATAAGAAATCTAAAGATAAAAGATACCAGCAATAAATTTAAAGTAAACAAAGAACGCTTATTCAATAACCGGGATATAAATCTAGCAGCAAGTCAGATCATGAACTACCTGGGATTACAATCCTTATTAGTTACTATGGGTGAGCAGGGGATGAAGTTATTTAGCAAGGGGAATAAGGTAACTCATATACCTACAGTTGCCCAGGAGGTTTTTGATGTTTCCGGAGCAGGGGATACCGTAATCGGCACATTTACTTTAGGGTTATGCTGCGGGGCAACCAAGCTTGAGGCAGCGCATATCGCAAACTTTGCCGCAGGCATTGTTGTGGGAAAAGTAGGGACCGCAGTTACTATAAGAAAAGAATTAATAGAAAGGTTAGCTTAAAAATGGATTGTATAGGAGTAATTCCCGCAAGGTTTTCTTCCACCAGGTTTGAAGGAAAGGTATTAGCTGATATTTTAGGAAAACCT
>JAHIZC010000142.1 GCA_018814745.1 Candidatus Omnitrophota bacterium | reverse complement strand
GCGGATAAGTTTATAAATATCCTGCTTCAGCCAATCTTTCAGTAGAGCCGGCTCTCTCGCAGGCAAATTAGCCTTCATCGGAAATTCTGTTTTTGGAAGGTTTAAAGTTTTTTTATATTCCATTTGTTTAAATTTAACTAATATATTTTCCAATTATAATATCTAGTTTCTTTTTAGTAGAAACCGGTATCGAATTCCTATCTGTTATAATCGCATATTTAAGAGCATCGACACAAGAGCAACTTCTGGCTGCCGGTATATTTCTGATTAACTCAGAGAGTATCTTTTTGGCGTTATCTACATTTTTGCTAAGGTTCTTAATCACCATTTCTATGGTCACGGATTCATGCTCCGGATGCCAACAGTCAAAATCAGTCACACAGGCGAGGGTAGAATAACAGATCTCTGCCTCCCTGGACAATCTTGCTTCCGGCATATTAGTCATACCGATCACATCCATGCCCCAGCTGCGATAAAGTTTTGATTCGGCAAGTGTGGAGAATGCCGGGCCCTCCATATTTATATAAGTACCTCCCTTATGCATCTTCAATTTAAGATCACTACCTGCCTGATAAAGCATCTCGCTCAACTCCTTGCATATCGGATGCGCAAACATAATATGCGCCACAACACCGTCTTCAAAGAAAGTCGTTCTTCTTGCCTGATTGGTCCGATCGACAAATTGGTCCACTACTACGAAATCCTGAGGCTTCAAGTCTTGCTTAAGGCTGCCGCAGGCTGTAAGAGAAATTAATCTCTCTACACCCAGCTTCTTCATTCCGTAAATATTGGCACGGTAATTTATCTGGCTGGGGGAGATCCTATGCCCCACTCCGTGACGGGGAAGAAAAACTACCTCTTTCCCTCCTAAACTGCCGATAATATATTTATCCGATGGTGCTCCGAAGGGCGTATCTATAGCCACCTCTTTTACATCTTTGATCCCCTCAATTTTATAGAGCCCACTCCCTCCGATAATTCCTATGCCGGGCATTTTCTACTCCTTTTTAGATAGGTCCTTAGCACGCTGCTTTGCTGCCATCACCGCATCAGTTAGATTTTTAATATTGTTCTTTAATACCTTCAAGCCTGCTTCAGTAGTCCCTCCGGGGGATGCGACTTTTTTACACAGCGAGCTTGCAGATAATTTAGTCGCACTGGTTAATGCAACACTTCCGGCGGTCGTCTGCGAAGCCAAAACCAGTGCTTCTTTGGAATTAAAACCGGCTTTCTTAGCCGCCTGCTCAAGGTGAGGCAGAAAAACTTTATCTGCATAATCCTTTATTTCACTCTTCTCTTTATCTTTAATCAAGCTGAAGAAGAACCCCGGCCCGCTTGCTGAAACCGCGGTTGCGGCATTAATCATCTTCTCGCTGATAATCAGGGTTTCGCCCAACTTTTTAAATAATCCCTCAGTAAGAGCTAAATCTTTACTGTTAGCGCTCTTGCCTTTAGATAAACAGATCATCCCCTTACCAATACTCACCGGAAGATTAGGCATTACCCTGATAATCCTAGCACCATCTAGTTTCTTTTCAATAAAAGCCGTACTTATCCCAGCTGCTATAGAAATAATCAATTTACCCGTTGAAAGATCAGCGATCTCCTTTAAGAGCTGATCAAAAACCTGAGGCTTCACCGCTAATATTACTGTATCTACAGACTTAATCAAATATCGGTTACTGACAGCCACCTGGATCCCAGAGGCATCCTCAATTTTCTCTTTATCTTTATCGAAAACAAAGACTTTATACTCCGGAATCAGGCCCCTGGCAATAGCCGAGCCCATATTTCCAAATCCGATCAATCCGATTATCTTTCGCGCCTCTTGCATATTAACTCTGTTTTATTCAAATATCGCTCTGCCTAGCCTGACTATATCTGCGCCTTCTTCAATCGCTGCTTCGAAATCGTCGCTCATACCCATGGAGAGTTGTAAGTCGTAAGTTATAAGTCGTAAGTTATTTATTTTGTCTCTAAGTTCTCTTAAGCTTTTAAAATACGGCCTTGCATCCTCCGGATTATCTACAATAGGAGCGATAGTCATTAAACCTTTTATATTCAGATTTTTAAATCCTGCCAAACCTTTAATTACCCCTATCGTCTCTTGGGGCCTTAAACCGTATTTACTGGCTTCCCCGGAGGTATTAACTTCTAGTAGAATATCCTGTACCTTAGCGAAGCTTTCTGCCTGCCGATTAATCCCTTCGGCTAACTTTAAACTGTCTACCGAATGAATTAAATCAAATATTTTTACTGCTTGCTTTACCTTATTACTTTGCAGGTGACCGACCATATGCCACTTTGAAGCTGACAGCTGACAGCTGACAGCTGACAGCTTATTATATTTAGCTATCGCCTCTTGAACCTTATTCTCACCTATATCGGTTATACCGACTGCGATTGCTTCTCTTATCTCTTCGACAGTCCGGTTCTTACATACTGCGACTATAGTTATAGACTCAGGCTCACGGTTTATTTTAGAACATACCGAAGCAATTCGCTCTCTAATCCCGCATAAATTAGCTTTAAGCATAATTAATCAGCGATTATATTATACACGGAAAAGACCTAGGGTCAAATAATTAAAAATAAGCGAATGCACAATTTATGCCTGTCTGTCG
>JAHIZC010000011.1 GCA_018814745.1 Candidatus Omnitrophota bacterium | reverse complement strand
TGCTCAATTAGATTTTTACGATATTAAGTCACAGAAAGATACAGCAATTCTGAGAGTAGGCAAAGACTCGATATACGCGTTAGATAATAGCAGTAATATCCTTCAGATAAATCTGGTATACAAAGACAGAACGCTCTATGTGAAGGATGGCAGCAACAATATATTTACAGATAATGTGGGTGATACTTGGGAGATGAAGAAAAATGGCTTGGCCCTGATAGAGGGAACACTTGACGGCACAACTTATAAAAAGGGTATGCCTTATGGAGAAGATATTGCAAGCCTTCAAGAAAATCTTAACAAGAGGATAGGAGATATTAATAAAAAGATAGGTGAAGGCGTCATCAGTGGCAAAAAATTAGCTTCGGTTAGCGTAGACAAGTATTTAGGAAGCCAGACAAGAAATACTTTGCAACAGGTTGTTAAGCTGGAATTAGAAATAGAAAAACAGGAGCTGAAAAAGGATGTTGCTGGTATGCAATCTGAGGTAGCATCACTCCCGAGTGATTTCAGGAAAGGGGCACAAGAGGCACTTGCTGATTCAACAAATATATTGAATCAGAGAAAGGCAATGCTTGATAAGGTAGAGAGCAATATTAGAGCAGGAAAATATGACCAAGCGCAAAGGTTACTTGCAAAAGAGCAAAATCTCTCTGTTTATAAAGGTATGTTAGCAGGCACAACCCCAGTTACAGACCCCAAGACCAAAGAAGTAACTACATTGGGTAAGTACGCTAAGAAGCACTTTCCGACCATTGATGCATTTATAGATTCTAAAGACGATCAACTCAAGGTGCAATTAGCTTATTTTGATATTGCTCAGCAGCTCAAAGCAACAAATAACCCAAACCTAGATCCTTATAAGGGAGGCAAGAGTTTTACCAAAGAATCCCTAGAGACGGCTTTAGTAAATTACAGAGCCGAAGATCAAAAACTATATACTGCTAGTATGGCAGATACTGGTAAACTTTTTGGAAGAATAGATTTAAATAATAATTGGTTAAATGGAGTGAGCAGCTTTTGGTGGGGTGCCATAACTGGCAATAAAGAACTCCGCAATAGTGGCGCAAGGCAGGTAGACGAGTCCATATCTCTGAATACGGGTATGGGAGGCTTAAAATACCTAACAACAGGACACATATATACCACATTGTCCGTTGTTATGGATGCTTCTATGGCAATGAAAGGTAAAGATTGGACTAGCCGCGGATGGGAGAATAAAGTAAGGAATTTCTTGGGGAATGAGATACAGATTGCAACTGATCAGCTTTTTGGCGGTAAAAATAGGAACGCAGATAATATTAGAATTAATGAATATTTACAGGCGGCGACCTCCATTATTTCTATAGCAGCACTTCCATTGATGTTTTATAATGCTGGTATTGGGGCTGTAACATCTATACTACAAAGAGGGTTTGTTAATATAACTCAGAGAGCAGCGCCTTCTATTGGAACTCGCTTTGCAAAATACTTAGGTATTCAAGGCCAGCGCGGCCAAGTAGCAATGAATTTGTTAGTTAATAGATACACCATTTCTGAAGCGCTTACGTTGGGCGTTCCTAATTTGATATCTTGGCGCAGAACCGGTGAGCTTATACCTGTTGAAACCAACGCATTACTATTTACTGCCGGGCTTTTAACCCCAGCATCACCTAAAATTATGGGTTCCCTTGCTGCTAAGGTCAATCCAACCATAGGGAGAATGGCGTACACAATGGGAATTCAGGCGCCGTTGTGGGGACAGATAAGATTGACTACCGGACAAGTTGGGAGCATATTTAATGAAGCCCGTCCATTAAGCTTTTCAGAGTCGCTTAATACTTACACTACAGGTCTTGGTCATGGCGCAGCTTTTGGTTTTGTATTTAACAGGGCCGGCGCATTAGCTGAGGCTTCGGGTGTGGCAAATATTTTTAGAGGCAAAAGTGCTATTTTGCGTTATGTCGGTCTAGGCGCAGCGGGTGGAGTTGGTGTTCCTTTTCTTTCTGGAGTGCTTAAGTCTATGGAATGTCCAGACTGTGGCCATTTTTGGACTAACATGAAAAATAGTTATACTCCTGAAAATGTTATTTCCGGAGTGTTAATTGGCTTAGGTGGAGCGCGCTGGGGGTTAAAGCTTTCTGAGTTTACAAAATGGCAAAAAGCTTGGCGTGGTGGTTTAGCTGGAGGCACAATTAAGGTTACGCATGATTTTATTAAAACAGATACGATGGGCAAGTGGTCTAATATAGGAAATTTATTTGACGGAAAGACAGATTATACGAAATGGCAAGCAGTTAGTAGTTTCTTAGGTGGAGCAGCCATGGGCGCTTTGACCACTTCTTATTTAGGTGCCCGCACAAATATCAGTAAAACTCTTACTGAATTTTATAGAAATCCCGCTACTTTATATGATCAATCTGTAACGGGTACATTACATTGGATTTATGTCAGTCCTTCATTTACTGCTGCACAATCAGTCTTCAAGAATTTTGCACTCAAATTAGAATCTTTAGATGGCAGGACATTTAAATTTGTAGATGATAGGGGTAAGACTACAGAGAAAGGACATAATGATCTTTCTTGGTTTGGAACCGCTCTACCTGCGGGTAAAGATTTCGCAGGTAAAGAAATATACCGCAACTTAGG
>JAHIZC010000141.1 GCA_018814745.1 Candidatus Omnitrophota bacterium | reverse complement strand
TCTAGTATTTTTCTATCTCCTCGCTGCCAGGTTATTTTCTTTCGATATACTCCTCGGTGACATCGGCCTGGTTTTATTTATCACTATTTTTATCTCTCTGTGCGGATTTTTCATCGGTTACAGCATCATCAGGAACGCAATACTGAGGATTGTATTTTATGCTGTGAAAGCAAAGCAGAGCGACCAGTTGAAATCTATCTTTGTCGCCAATGTATCCCATGAGCTTAAGAGCCCGCTTACGATAATGAAAGTAAATCTTTCAAATTTCCTGGACGGCCTAATCGGTAAAGTTAGCCAGGAGCAGGAGAAGGCGATCAAACTTTGTGACGGTATAATCGAACGCATGAAGCGAATGATCAATGATCTGCTGGATCTGCATAAGATCGAGGCAGGGATGGTAGGCTTTAATAGAAAAATATGCAAACTCGATGAGGTTCTGCAGAGAGAAGCGAATGAGTTCCAGTCGATAGTGGATAAAAAGCGGATCAAGTTTATCAAAGATATCTCAACCAATACCTTGTCTATATGGGCGGATGAGGATAAGATCATGCAGGTGGTAAATAATCTTTTAAGCAACGCGGTGAAATATACCCCTAGAGAAGGAGAAGTCCAACTGAAGGCTTATACTGTTGACGGTTATGCCAGGATAGAAGTATCTGATACCGCTGAAGGCATCCCGGATGATAAGCTGAAGAAGATATTCGATAAATTTGAGAGGGTTAACTTTACCCAGGAGGGAACAGGCCTGGGGTTGGCTATTACTAAAGATATAGTGGAGTTGCATAAGGGCAGTATTTGGGCAGAAAGGCAGCCTGATAAGGGCAATAAATTTGTGGTGGTATTACCCCGGGACCTGCGCACCATCCCCCGCTAACCCGTCTCTATTTTTAGGTTGCAATGAGTTTGATTTATGATATACTATTATTCCTCGAAAGATAATAAGGAGCTTGTATGATAGCGCGTTATACCCTACCTAAAATGGCTGGCCTCTGGCAGGAGGAATTTAAGTTTAAGACTATGCTAGCCATAGAGATACTCGTCTTAGAAGCACTCGCCAAACAAAAGAAACTCCCTAGAGATGCAGTGAGAAGAATAAAGAAGAAAGCAAGATTCAATATTAAAGAAATCAATAAAATAGAAGCAAAGACACAACATGATGTGGTGGCATTTGTTAATAACGTGGCACAAAATATTGGGAGAGATGCTAAATATCTGCATAAGGGGATCACTTCTTCCGATATTCTAGATACTACCCTTGGTGTACAGTTACAAGCAGCTTCGGGGATTTTGATCGAGGATATCGAAAAACTGCTTAGAGCGCTCTCTAAAAAAGCAAAAAGATACAAGGATATGGTTTGTGTTGGGCGCACCCACGGCGTACATGCTGAACCTACTACATTTGGGCTTAAACTTGCATTGTGGTTTGATGAGATGAGGCGCAACCTGGTAAGATTAGAGCAGGCAAAAGAGGCAGTATCGCAGGGCAAGATATCCGGAGCAGTAGGGACCTTCGCTAATATTGACCCCGAAGTAGAAGCTTATGTCTGTAAAAAACTCAATTTAAAGCCTGCTAAGATCTCAACACAGGTGATACAACGGGATGTATATGCCCAATATCTATGTGCCCTTGCGATTATCGGCGCAAGCCTGGAAAAATTTGCTACTGAGATCAGGCATCTTCAGAGAACCGAAGTCTTGGAGGCAGAGGAGCCGTTTAGCAAAGGCCAGAAGGGTTCTTCGGCAATGCCGCACAAGAGGAATCCGGTGATCTGTGAGAGAGTTTGCGGCTTAAGCCGGATATTACGCGCTAACGCTCTGGTGGCTATGGAGAATGTGACTTTGTGGCATGAACGCGATATAAGCCATTCTTCGGCCGAGAGAGTGATTATGCCTGATTCGACGATCCTCCTGGATTATATGTTAAATAAATTTATCGAAGTGATCGACGGGCTTAACGTATATCCTGCTAATATGTTAGCCAATTTAGTACGTACCCACGGCTTGATTTTCTCCCAGAGAGTGCTGATTGAGTTGATGAATAAAGGGCTCACCCGTACAAAGGCTTACGATGTAGTGCAGCGTTGTGCTATGAAAACTTGGAGGCAAGGCTCTGATTTCAAGGCGAATATTTCTCAGGATAAGGTAGCATCGCGGCATCTAGGTGGTAAGGATTTAGACAAAATATTTGATTTGGATTATTACTTGCGAAACACTAATAAGATTTTTTCCCGCGTTTTCCGATAATAGTGAGAAGCGGGATCCCGCCAGCAATTTAATTATCGGGCGGGGCGAAGGCTCGGTTTGTAAAAGTAGCTGTATCATATCCTGCCTTAATTCTCTAACAAACAGTTAAGCGATGCAACGACGCATCCAATCATAGATGATTAATTCATTGCAAAGAAGCAGAGTGCAATAATCATAGTTAAGTGCCATTTGACAAATATTTTTCTTTTTGAGAAAGGAGTCTAATATGTCGGGTAATGTAGTTATTACAAAAGAGATAGTTGAAAAAGAAGGGTTAACGATGGAGGAGTATAATCGGATAAAGAAACTTCTCGGCCGGGATATTAATTATACCGAGTTGGGTTTATTTTCGGCGATGTGGAGCGAGCATTGTTCTTACAAAAATTCAAAACCCGTGCTTAAGCTTTTCCCCACTAAAGGTAAACAGGTAATCCAGGGTCCGGGAGAGAATGCAGGCGTTGTAGATAT
>JAHIZC010000140.1 GCA_018814745.1 Candidatus Omnitrophota bacterium | reverse complement strand
TTTATGCCTCTGCTTGATCAGAAAAATATAAAATAGTAATAAATCATTGTTTTTTAGCGCGGGCTTATATATAATATTATTTTAGCTTGAATACAAAAGGAGCAGCGTTAATGATCAGAAAAGCCAGGATTAAGGATATAAAACAAATCCACATCTTGATTAATTCTTTTGCCAAGAAGGATTTGATGCTTTCGCGGTCCTTGAATGAGCTTTACGAAAATCTCAGGGACTATTGGGTTGCTGCAGAGCATCAGAGGATTATCGCCTGCTGTGCCTTGCATATTTGCTGGGATGATCTTGCGGAGATAAAATCACTGGCAGTGCTAAAACAGCGGCAGAGAAAAGGCCTGGCTAAAAGCCTTTTGTTAAGTTGTTTGGATGAGGCAAAGTCGCTAGGTGCAAAGAGGGTATTCGTGCTCACATTCAAACCGGAATACTTCAGAAAATTCGGGTTTAAAAAAATTAGCAATTCTAAGCTGCCCCATAAGGTCTGGGCGGAGTGTATAAATTGCGCAAAGTTCCCTGATTGCCAGGAAGTCGCACTTATAAAAAAGATTTAAGTAATGATTGCACAGATTATAAAAGCAGATTACACAGATTATCATGCTTTAATCTATGTAATCTAAATAAATCAATGTAATCACGTATAATTCCTGAATAAATTATACGTAGAAATTATACGAGGAGGAGAAATGGATTATTTATTGACCGATGAACAGAAGATGGTGCGGGATCTAGCGAGAAAGATCGCGCAGGAGAAGATTAAGCCGGTAGCTGCCAAATACGACCAGAGTGAGGAGTTCCCCTGGGAGATCATGAAGCTGCTTGCAGACGCGGGTTTGTTTGGAATTTTTGTGCCCGAGGAGTACGGCGGCATGGGTACAAATATACTTAATTTATGCTTAGCTACCGAGGAGTTGTCAAAGGCCTGCGGCGGTATTGCGGTGTGTTATGCTGCCTCTGCCTTAGGAACATTCCCGATAGTCCTCTTCGGAAACGAAGGGCAGAAGAAAAAATATCTTCCGGAGTTAGCCAGCGGTAAGAAATTAGCTGCCTTCGGCCTCACAGAGCCGGAAGCCGGTTCTGACGCCTCTGCGATCATGACCACGGCAAAAAAAGAAGGAGAGCATTACATTCTAAACGGAATAAAACATTTTATTACCAATGGTGGAGATGCCCAGACTTATACGGTAATCGCTATGACCGATAAGAAGAAGGGTGCCAGGGGTGCATCGGCTTTTATAGTAGAAAAAGATACTCCCGGTTTTACTTTCGGCAAAAAAGAAGAAAAATTAGGGATACGCGCTTCATCAACCAGAGAATTGGTATTCAGTGACTGCAAGATACCGAAAGAGAATCTATTATCTAAAGAGGGAATGGGGTTTATTGTGACGATGAAAACCTTTGATAAGTCGCGGCCGGGGGTGGCAGCACAGGCAGTAGGAATCGCTCAAGGAGCTTTGGATGTGGCGGTAAAATATTCCAGAGAAAGAGTGCAATTCGGAAAATCAATATCGTCTTTCCAGGGCATACAGTGGATGTTAGCGGATATGGCTACTGAGGTTGAAGCATCACGGGCATTGGTCTACGCCTGTGCCAGAGAGATAGATGCCGGGGCTAAAAATATCGCAAAAGATTCAGCTATGGCCAAGATGTATGCTTCGGATGTAGCGATGAAAGTTGCTAATGATGCAGTCCAGATACTCGGCGGTTACGGTTATATGCGGGATTATCCGGCTGAGAAATATATGCGTGACGCAAAGATTACCCAGATATACGAGGGGACTAATCAGATTCAGCGCAATATTATCGCCCTGCAGTTAATCAAAGAAATGGCCAAATAAACCAGGGACGGTTCTCAAGCCGTTCGAGAAGTGTCCCCTAGAGAGGGACAGTTTAGCTTCAGCTTGAGAACCGTCCCTAAGAAAATATGAAGATAATTGTCTGTATAAAACAGGTTCCGGAAACCACCGATGTCAGGATCAACCCTGAAACCAACACCTTGATCCGCGAAGGAGTGAAATCAATCATTAATCCTTTTGATATGTATGCGATTGAGGAGGGGATCAGGCTAAAAGAGAAGACCAGCGGAAAAGTCACGGTTATCTCTATGGGGCCTCCTCAGGCAGACTCTGCGTTAAGGGAGGCGATATCCTTAGGTGCGGATGAAGCAATATTAGTCAGTGACCGGGCTTTTG
>JAHIZC010000139.1 GCA_018814745.1 Candidatus Omnitrophota bacterium | reverse complement strand
GGAAGTAGAACTGATTACACCTATCGCTATGGAGAAAGAATCTCGTTTTGCAATTCGCGAAGGCGGGCATACGGTCGGTGCTGGTGTTGTAACAGAGGTTATTGCTTAAGTTGGATTATCATGTTTACAGCGCCGGCTCGGCGCTGTAAACCGGACTCAAATTGAATAATAAAATGCAAAAGATTCGAATAAAATTAAAAGCTTACGATCATCGTCTCTTAGATCAGGCGGTAGCTGAAATCGTAGATACGGTTAAACGCACCGGTGCTAAATTATCCGGTCCTGTACCGTTGCCTACAAAACGCGAGCTTTATACCGTGCTGCGTTCTCCGGTAATTGATAAAAAGTCCCGCGAGCAGTTTGATCTTTCAACCCATAAACGGCTGATTGATATATATGAGCCTACGGCTAAAACGATCGATTCATTGAGAAAATTGAATCTGCCGGCTGGAGTTTACGTGGAGATAAAATAAGATGGTTGCATTGATAGGTAAAAAAATAGGGATGACCCAATCCTTTACGGAAAAAGGCGAACTGCTTAGTGTCACTGCTATTGAAATTGGCCCCTGCCCGGTACTGGGAATCAAGGAAAAAAGTATCCAGATAGGGTTTGAACTGCTAAATGAAAAACGTGTTAAAAAACCTATATTAGGTTTTTTTAAGAAAATAAAAGTTACTCCCCGTAAAGTGATAAAAGAAATCCCCAGGGATACCAGCAAAGAGTATAAGGTCGGAGACGAAATGAAGGTGGATCTCTTTAAATCCGGGGATTTTGTTGATATCACCGGTGTCTCTATCGGAAAAGGATTCCAGGGTGGAATGAAACGCTGGAATTGGAGTGGCGGACCGCAGAGCCATGGTTCAATGTCTCATAGGCGCGTTGGTTCTATCGGTTCAAGTGCATCACCCAGCAGGGTCTTAAAAGGACAGAATCTACCGGGACATATGGGCAGCCAGAGAGTAACCTTGCAGAACCTGCGGGTCGTAAGTGTTGATGCGCAAAATAATTTAATGTTGGTTAAAGGCGCTGTTCCGGGCCATAAGAATAGCTACCTGGTAATCAGAACAGCAAAGAAGAAAGCCCCGCAAGTAATTGAGAAGAAAGAATAGTTAAATGGAAGCAATTGCTTTACCTATATATAACAGCGAAGGAAAAGAGATCGAGTCGATCAAGCTCGATAAAGATGTCTTTGACGGCAAGATTAATCCTGCTGTCTTGCATCAAGCTATAGTAGCATACCGGTCTAATCAGAGACTAGGCCTGGCTTGTGTTAAAACCAGGGGAGAGGTTTCCGGCGGAGGGAAAAAACCCTGGAGGCAAAAGGGAACCGGAAGAGCCAGGGTAGGTTCTATACGTTCGCCTCTATGGCGCGGCGGAGGTGTCACCTTCGGGCCGGTACCAAGAGATTTCTCTACTAGAATACCGAAGCAGATTAAGAATGCAGCGCTTAAATCGAGCCTGAATGCCAAAGTTATAGAGAAGAATTTTGTCATACTCGATGATTTCAAATTAGAGAACCATAAGGCAAAAGCAGCAGCAAAGATATTTTCTCATCGGCTCTTCCAGTTATCGAACGAAAAAAAGAAGAAAAAAGCAGTCAAACTTTTAATTTTACTGGCAAAATCAGATAACAACATAAAACTTGCTCTACGTAATATTGACTTTTTAAATTTAGAGTTGGCGGGCGACGTGCACGCCTACGATGTACTCTCTGCTCAAAGGCTGGTAATAACTAAAGAAGCGCTGAGTCAAATTACTAAACGATTAAAAAGATGATTAGTAGTTACGATATAATCAAGGCAATTATCCGTACAGAAAAATCAACCCTACAGGAACCTAAGGGTAAGTATTTATTCCTGGTAAATAACTGCGCCAATAAGCAGCAGATCAAGCACGCTGTTGAAGAAGTCTATAAAGTAAAGGTAAGCGATGTGAATACCTTTATTTCCCAAGGAAAACTAAAAAGAGTAAGGCATCAGCAGGGTAGGACGCCGGATTTTAAAAAGGCGGTCGTAACATTGAAAAAAGGCGAGAAGATAAGTGAAGCCTAAACTTACGGAACATAAGTGAACGTAAGTTTATGACTGAACTTACCCCCCACCACTTTTGAACAGAAGTAGAGTATATGAAAAAGGTGTGGCGAGGATAGTAATACCGATGGTTAATATCAAGCATATTTTCAAAAAGTGGTGGGGGGGTTTAATTCGCGCAAATAACTTACGTTGCAGCATGTGTTGCCGTAAGTTATGCGCTCATTTAACATGGGCATAAAAAAATTCAAACCAGTAACTGCAGGCAGACGCTGGATGACTGGCTCTGATTTCTCGGAGATTACTAAGAACAAGCCTGAGAAATCATTAATCCTGCCGCTTAAGAAGACTGGGGGCAGGAATGTCTACGGCCGGATCACCGTTCGTCATCGCGGCGGCGGACATAAACGGATGTTGCGCATAATTGATTTCAAACGGAATCAATTCGAAGTTCCCGCCAAAGTGATTGCTATCGAATACGACCCTAACCGCTCGGCAAGAATAGCCCTGCTTGAATATCCGGACAAGACAAAAAGTTACATCATCAGCCCTATCGGATTAAGCGTCGGAGATACAATTATCTCCTCTAATCAGAAGGAAGCCGAGATCAAAACCGGTAATTGCCTTCTTTTAAGATACATCCCTTCCGGAACATTGATACATAATCTAGAATTGACTAGAGGGCGAGGCGCTCAGATCGTGCGAGGCGCAGGTACCAGCGCTCAGATTATGGCAAAAGAGGGCGGATTTGGCCACATCAGGCTCCCTTCCGGAGAAGTAAGATTAGTCAGTCTCAACTGCCATGCAACCATCGGCCAGGTAGGCAACATTGAGCACGATGCAATAAGTGTAGGTAAAGCCGGTAGAAGCCGCTGGATGGGAATCAGGCCGTCAGTCAGAGGTGTGGCAATGAATCCCGTAGACCACCCTCACGGCGGAGGCGAAGGAAAATCCGGACAGGGAAATCCACACCCGGTAACACCATGGGGAAAACCCACAAAAGGATATAAAACAAGAAAAAAAATAAAGTATTCTGACAAATTTATCGTTAAAAGAAGGAAATAATAAAAATGCCACGCTCAGTAAAAAAAGGACCGTTTGTCGATGCGAAGTTATTAAAGAAAGTCGGAAAGTTACGTGGACAGGGACTGCGTCAGGCTATCAAAACCTGGTCAAGAAGATCTACTGTTATACCTGAATTCGTAGGGTTGACTTTTGCAGTGCACGACGGAAAAAAACACATCCCGGTATTTGTCACAGAGAACATGGTAGGCCATAAACTCGGCGAGTTTGCCCCGAGCCGCATATTCAGAAAACATGGTGGCGTAAAGGCAAGAAAAGCGCCGACTAAGACATAAGTGAGGACATAAGTTAATGATCGCCAAAGCACAAGGAAAATTTTTAAGAATTTCACCGACAAAAGTAAGACAGACTATCGGATTAATCCGCAGTCAGGACGTAGGAAAAGCCCAAAGCATACTTCTCGCTTCTAATAAGCGCGCGAAGGAATCTTTGATTAAAATACTAAATTCAGCGGTCGCGAACGCAAAAGTAAAAGGCTTTAATATCGAGCAACTATATATATCTAAAATAGTCTGTAACCAGGGTCCAAGCTGGAAAAGATTCAAGGCAGTTGCCTTCGGTAAGGCAGCACCTATACTCAAGAAAACATCTCACATAAAAATCGAATTAGATTTAAAAAGGTAGGCTAAATTATGGGACAAAAAGTTCACCCGTTTATTCTGAGAGTAGGTTTTATGAGAAATTGGCATAGTCGTTGGTATGCCGAAGGAAAAGATTACGCTAAATTTGTTGAGGAAGATTATAAAATCAGGAAGTTTATTAAGAAGAGATTTAAGCAGGCGGCTGTTTCTAAGATAGTGATTGAAAGGCTGGCCGCTAGATTAAAGATTCGTATCTCATCAGCCAGGCCGGGAATTATCATTGGCCGAAGAGGAGCTGATATCGATCGCCTGCGGGAAGAATTAGATAGCCTGGTCAAGAATGAGATCTCCATAGATATCGAGGAAATAAAGAACCCGGCCCAGGACGGCCAGCTAGTAGCGGAGAATATTGCATTTCAATTAGAAAGAAGAGTAGCTTTCAGGCGTGCGGTAAAAAGGGCTATGTCGCAATCGATGAATGCAGGAGTCCAGGGAATCAGGATTACTTGTTCCGGTAGGTTAAACGGAGCAGAGATGTCCCGCACAGAGATGTATAAAGAAGGCAAGGTTCCACTGCAGACTTTTCGTGCGGATATAGATTACGGTTTTGCCGAAGCATTAACAACCTATGGCTTAATCGGTGTTAAAGTCTGGATTTATAAGGGAGACATACTTACTAAAAGAGGTTCTCATATACCCCAAGCGGATACTGGCAACAATGAAAAACTTCCGCCCGGAGTAAGAAAAGAGAATAAAAGGGTTAACTTTTAAGGAGAAACATTCTTATGTTATTGATGCCCAGAAGAGTAAAATATCGTAAACTGCAAAAAGGAAACAAGCGGGGCTTGGCGACTACAGGTTATACGCTGGCTTTCGGTGAATTCGGCTTAAAGACGATGGAGAACGGATGGATTAAAAATTCTCAGATTGAAGCAGTACGAGTGGTTCTGGCAAGACAGTTACATAAGGGCGGAAAGCTTTGGATCAGGATCTTTTCCGATAAATCAATTACCAAAAAACCTGCGGAAGTCCGTATGGGCAAAGGGAAAGGCGATCTCGATCATTGGGTAGCAGTGGTAAAAAGAGGCAAGATTCTTTTTGAATTAGGAGGAATCCCGGAGGAATACGCCAGACAGTGTTTCAGGCTTGCCGCTTATAAGCTTCCTCTTAGAACAAAATTTATAACCCGTACTCATAAATAACATGTCGATAGAAAAAATAAGAAACTTATCTAAAGAAGAGCTGCTTGTGAAACAACGAAACCTTAAGCAAGAGCTCTTTAAACTTAACCTGCAGCGTTACGGCGGTAGAGTAGAAAAACCGCATATGTTTTCAATCATCAGGAAAGATTTGGCGCGAATCAAGTCGGTCTTGCGCGAGCAGGAACTAAAAGAGAAAAAGCAGGTATAAAATGGGCAAGCAAAAAGAGTTTACCGGTGTAGTGGTTAGTGACAAGATGCAAAAGACGGTAGTGGTGAGAGTGCTGCAGATCGGCAAGCATCCTAAATATAAAAAGACAATCAAGAAATACAATAAATTCAAAGCTCACGACGAAAAGAATCTTGCTAAAACAGGAGATACCGTACTGATAGAAGAGACCAGGCCACTCTCCAGGGATAAGAGATTTAGAGTAGTCAATGTCGTCAAGAAGGTCCAGGACGATCATCTAAAATATAAGGAAACCACAGAATGATTCAGATACGCAGCATATTAGATGTAGCGGATAATACAGGAGCGAAAAAAGCTTCTTACATCGGAGTCCTTGGAAGAAAAGGAAGAAGTTTTG
>JAHIZC010000138.1 GCA_018814745.1 Candidatus Omnitrophota bacterium | reverse complement strand
TACTCTGCTAATTTAGCTGTCCAGAAGATCTGATACAATCTAGCCCCCAGCCATAATTTAACCCAACCCCTAATCACCGAATCAAAATCAGGCTCAATAAGAAAATCCTCGGATAAATTTTCTGACTGCTCATCACCGCTAGGAAGTTCAGACAACTGGAGTAAGGTTTCAGACTCAGCCTCCTGAACCGTTAAGCTCAGGAAGCGCGGATAAACTATATGAATCCCCCCAATCTCCCCGGTAAGGAAACGCTTGAATATATCATCTCTCAAGTCCTGGATTTGTTTATAATCCACCTTTTCTCCCGGAGAAGACAAGGAATTAAATTTTATACCCAGCTGATCAAGATAGTCTGCCCCTTGACTACCAACAGCAATTATCTGATCCTGCATTTCTCGAACACCGATCATACTATTTACCAATAAGGCGTTTAGCTCTCCGAGAAAACCCTCGTCAGAGCTTACTAAAATAATCGCTTTGGGTAAATCCCCGGCTGGTTCAAGCAGCCGATGCTTTATATTTTTACTAGCGATAACCTTAAGCGCTGATTCTAATAAAGACGAGAACTGATTCGCGGGTTGTCGACGCAAGCGGAACTGGTTAAACTGCAATGTCGCAGCCAGCTTCATCACTTCAATCAGCTCCCCTAAATCCTTATTAAAGCGTAAATTCTGTTTTAATTTTACAACCGGTATCATCTCTTAACCAACCCCTAGCGTCCTGAAATACTCATTAATCGCCTTGTCTAGCTGTATCCTGATATCTCCGGTTAGATCTCCGCTTTTATTTATCTCTTCTATTATCCCGGAATTATCTTTTGATAAAAACTCGCAGAATTCATCCTTGAATCTTTTTACCTGTTCCTCGCTCACCATCTCCAATATTTTACGTTGAAAGGCATAAAATAATACGATCTCCTCGGCTAAAGAGAGTGGTGCGCCATCCTCCTGAATTAAAAGCTCATAAAGTGCCCTGCCCCTTTGAAGTTGCTGGGTGGCTTCTGCGGAAAGCTTGGTACGCAGGCGCGTCAGGCGCTGCAAAGAGCGAAACTGCACATACTCATAACGCAACCCCCTGCTTAACTCACGTATTGCTTCACTCTGGACTTTACTACCGATACGTGAAACCGAAAGCTCTAAATCTATCGCCGGTTTAAATCCTTCCTGGAATAAACCTGAATTTAAATAAATCTGGCCGTCAGTCATAGAGACAAGGTTAGAGGGGATGTAACCGGTAATATCGCCCTGTAAGGTCTCGGCTACAGGAAAGAAAGTCATCGTCCCGCCGCCAAATTCTTGTTTCAGCCTGCCGGCGCGCTCCATAAGCTGTGAGTGCAGGAAAAATATATCTCCGGGGTAGGCTTCCCTGCCGGGAGCTCTTTCAAGGAGTAAAGACATCTGGCGATAAATCCAGGCGTGCTTGGTTAAATCGTCGAATATCACCAATACATCTTTTCCCTTCTGCATAAAATATTCGCCGAGCGTAGCTGCTGTATAAGGACAAAGATACTGTTCAGCGCTTGAAGAACCTGCAGAGGCACAAACCACTATTGTATAATCCATTGCCCCGTTTTTACGAATCGCTTGTATGATCTTAGATAGAGCAGTCTGATTCCCGCCGATCCAACAATAAATACAGATAACCTCTTTATCTTTCTGGTGTGTAATTGTATCTATGCCGATGCTCGATTTTCCTATCTGGCGGTCACCGACGATTAACTCACGCTGCCCCTTGCCTATCGGGATCAATAAATCAATAATCTTTATCCCTGTATGCAGAGCCTGATCTATCGGCTCTCTAGCCATTATGCCTGCTGCCTGCTGAAATACCGGCAAGGAGTTCGAAGTTGTTATCTCGCCATTATTATCTATGGGTTGAGCAAGGCAATTAACCACCCTGCCGAGAAACGCATCGCCTACGGGAATATATAAAGGTTTTCCCTGGCTGGTAACTGTATCGCCTATCTTTACGCTATGCTCATCCCCAAAAACAATGCCGTAAACACACTTAGGGTTAAATTCAATTACCATCCCCTTATTGCCATTCTCAAAATCAACTACCTGCCCATAAAGACAATTGGGCAGGCCGCTAAGCTTAATAATCCCCTGCTTAACCTCTTCAACCCTTCCTACTTCTTTTATCTCTATCGGATTTATTTTAAGCATTGACTTCACTATTTTAGCAGTTCGGGTATAGCTTGGTGTAACCTATTTTTTAACGTACCATCGACGACCAACCCGCCCATCTCCAAAATCAATCCGCTGATTAACTCTTTTTTCACCTTCTCTTCCAAACTGATATTCGCACCTAACTTCTTCCCTAAAACCTTCTTCAGGTTTTCTCTCTGCTCATCCTGCAGCGGATAACTTGAAACAACCTTAACCTTATCGGTGCTGACGGTAAATTTATCTTTGGGCAGCTTAGCAATTTCATCGATGATCTCAGTAATAAACTGGCGCTGTAAATCTTTTTTATTTTCTTCGGTAAAGGTTTGCTCAACCATCTTAAGCGCCAGATCCAGGCTCCTCACCCGCATCTCTTTGTTGAGCTTCTCCTTGAAATCTCCTGCCTCGCGCTTGCCCTGGGCAATGATCTTATCAGCCTGCGCTTTGGCTCCCTCCTCAACCTTGATCCGCGCCCTGCTTGCTTCTTTCTTTGCCCCTTCTATCAAGCCGCTTGCCTCTGCTTTACCTCTTGCGACTTCTGCCTCTCTTTCCTCTTTGGCCCTCTTGAGCTCGTCGCTGAGCTGGGCCTCCTTAACCTGATTCTCCTCGTGCAGTGAATTAAGCCGGCCTAGGGCAGAATTGAGATTTCTCGAAAATATATAGCGGAGTAAAAAGAGCAGGGCGACAAAAGTGATGATTTGGATTATTAATAATTGGATTAACATATTCAGGTTCTAGGTTCTAGGTTCTAGGTTCTAGGCCTAACACCTAGCACCTAAAACCTAACACCTAATTATTTTGTAAATAAGTTATACACTATCAACAATGCCAATATCGCAATCGCCTCAGCAAAAATAAAAGCCAGGATCATTGCCACAAATATCTTTGGTGATGCCGAAGGATTGCGCGCTACCGCCTTGACCGCGGAATACCCCACAAAGGCGATTACTGCTGCCGGACCGGCAGTACTTAGGAACATCACTAATACAGTTACTAAATTTTGCATCTTAGGTTTCTACAAATATCTTCAATACGTTACTCCGCATAAAAGCAATGCCATCTTTTATCGCTTTAACAAAATTAGGCCGAGATATTCGAACCTCGCCCTTTTTTAGCCTGATCAGAAACGATTGATGGAAATCCAGAACACAAATCTCTCCTTCAATAGTAGGCAGATTCGCCTCCTTGGCATTACCCTCCCAAACCACCCCTTTTGGCTCTAGTATACTTACTTGCATTTTTATGCCAGGCAATATCTATTTTTACCGGTTTTCTTCGCCTTATACATGGCTCCGTCTGCTTTTTGTATCAAAGCATCAATCTGCTGGCCGTCCTTAGGATACGTCGCCACGCCAATACTTAAAGTAGTCGGCAAATAAAGGCCTGCCTGTGTGCGCAGGCGCTCGGCAACGATCTCAGCGCCCTTTTTATCCGTCTGCGGCAGAACGACTACAAACTCTTCTCCTCCATAACGACAGAGATAATCCATTTCTCTCATGGCGGCCTTAAGTAACTTAGATAGCTTGCGTAATAAATCATCTCCGCCTAAATGGCCGTAGGTATCATTATAAATTTTGAAATCATCGATGTCAATCATTAACAAAGACAGTTCTGAAGCATAACGTTGCAATTTAGCAACTTCGTGCTTCATTAATTCCTTAAAATAACGCTGATTG
>JAHIZC010000137.1 GCA_018814745.1 Candidatus Omnitrophota bacterium | reverse complement strand
GAGCACTGCCATTACTATAGCGCCGATAACCAGCCCCAAAACTAGAATTATTGCCGGCTCAAGCAAAGAGCTGATAATCTTTAAGTCCGCTTCAATCTCCTGCTCATAGGCTTCGGATATATCCTCCAATACGCTGTCCAACCTTCCTCCCTCTTCGCCAACCCTGATCATCTGAACAAAAAATTCAGGAAAAATACTATACTGCCGAAGCGCATGAGAAAAAGTATCCCCGTCTTTAATCTGCCGCACTACGCTCTCTAATTGCTTGATACGTGCAGGGTTGCCAATGATCGGCCCGACGATTCCCAAGGCTGATAGCAAGGTTACCCCGCTCTTTAATAACAATGCCATGCTTCGGGAAAAATTTGCTATAGATTGTTTATATATCAGGCGGCTTACCAAAGGAAGGTGGTATTTAATCCGTGAGAAAAACTTACTCTTTCTTTTTAAGATCGTGATTAAACAAAGTAGGACGACAACTATCGCAACCCAGTATTTCTGAAGTAAATCTGATGTACGAAGCAGGATCTGCGTCGGTAAAGGTAGTGCTGCCTCAAAATCATCAAAAATACTAGCCAGGCGGGGGAGAATGAAAGTAAGCATTACAAAAATCGTCCCTACCCCGACTAAAATCATGAAGATCGGATAGGCCAGGGCCTGACGCACCTTAGAGCGCAGATCTTCTATGCGCTGAAGATAGATTAAGACTTGATAAAGCGCATCTTTTAACTGTCCTGAGCCCTCTCCGGTACGGATAATATTGACATAAAGGCTGGGGAAATACTGAGGGTATTTATTCAGCGATTCAGAAAACAACACTCCTTCCTTAAGATCTCTAATCATACTCTGAAGAAGCGTTTTCTCTGTTGGGTCGTTGCTGCCCTCTTCTAATATCCTCAGAGCGCTTAACAACTCAACACTCGCCTTGGTTAAATTATATAACTTCTGGGTAAATAACCTTACTTTTCCTAAGCCCCATTTACCTAGCTTGACAGATTTTTTCTTCTTGGAGTGAGATGACTTTACTTCCTCTATCGATACTGGTATCAGCCCTGCGCGCTCAAGCTCCCCTATTACCTGATCAACGCTATCTGCTTCGGTAGTGCCTTCAATTATATCATCTAAGCCTTTTTTCGCTCTATATCTAAATTCCATCTAATTATTCTACCTCAAACTACCCTCATAATCTCTTCTTTAGTAGTAAGCCCCTCTTTAACCAGCTGCATTCCGCTGTCCTGTAATGTCTGCATTCCCAGCTGCTTTGCTTTTGTTTTGATCTCAGCAGAGGTCTTGTGAGCAATAATCATTTGTTGGATCTCCTCATCCACCAGGAGTATTTCAAAGATAGCCTTTCTGCCCCTAAAGCCGGTCTCATTACAATTATCGCATCCCTTGCCTTTACATTTGGTACAGGTCAGGCGAATTAATCTCTGGGCAATTAACACCTCCAGCGACGAAGCCAGAAGGAAAGGTTCGATACCCATATCCAGGAGCCGGGTAATTCCCGAAGGAGCATCGTTGGTGTGTAAGGTGGAAAATACCAAATGGCCGGTTAAAGCAGAACGGATTGCTAAATCAGCTGTCTCCGTATCACGGATCTCGCCTACCATCATGATGTCCGGATCATGACGCAGCACGCTGCGCAAAGTCTGGGCAAAAGTAAGGCCGACCCGAGGATTAACTTGTATCTGGGTTACGCCCTCCAAAGCATACTCCACCGGATCCTCAATACTGATAATCTTCGCCTCTGGTTTATTCAATTTACTCAAACAGGCATACAAAGTAGTGGTCTTGCCGCTTCCCGTAGGGCCGGTTAGTAAAATTATCCCGTGAGGATTATGAATCATTTGTTCTATCTTCTTCAGGGTTTCCGGTGAAAAACCAATCCTATCTAAATCCAATAAAACCTGAGTAGGCAGAACCCGAATCACCACATTCTCTCCAAAATACCCGGGAATGATTGAAATCCTCAAATCTACTTCCTCCCCTTGCTGAAGCCTCACCTTTGCCCGGCCATCCTGAGGAACGCGATGCTCAACTACGTCTAAATGAGAAAGAATTTTAATCCGGGAAACAATCGCCGGTTGAATATAATATATATCCTCCGGCACCTTGACATCACGCAAGACTCCGTCGACACGGTAACGCAGATGCACTTTATGCTGGTAGGGCTCGATATGTATATCCGTTGCACGCATCCGAATTGCCTCGGATAAAATCTGATTTACCAACTTAATTACCGAGGCTTCCTCTGCGCTCTTCTCAATATCTTCTATGCGGTGCTCTTGAACGCGCAGCTTACTCTTCTCCTCTTTTTTGCCGGTGATTATCTTATCGACTGTGCCGGCTACGACGCCGTAATATTTACGAATCGCATCATCAATCTCTGTGCGGGTACTTAAGACTCTCTGGACCTGTAATTTTAGATTTAGCTTAATCTCCTCTGCCAGCCAGACATCCATCGGATTAGATACAGCGATAGTCAAAACTTTACCTTTTAAAGACAAAGGCATAAACCCATAGTGTTGAACGAACTTCACCGGCACTGCCTTAATCACCGAAGGCACAATCTCCAAGATTTTAAGGCGCGGGAAAAAAGGTATATTAAACTGCTCAGCCAAAACCTCATAGAGCTGGGCTTCCGTTAGATCCCCGGAATTTATCAAGGCCCTTCCTAACATCTCTTCATTCTCAGGAGACTTATTCAGCACCTTACTTAACTGTTCCTTAGTAATAATTCCTTTTCTAACTAATAACTCACCTAATAAACTTAATGCCATCGCTTTCTCCCTTCGATCGAAAGAGTTTACTTGAGGGCGCCCCTCATATATAATTTCGTTTCTTCAATGCCATCTAATTCGCCGTAGATAATTCTTTCGCAACCCTTAAGCGTCTCCTCCAAAGAAACATAAGCCCCTTCTCGGCCGGTATAAGCCTGGGCGGTGAAAAAGGGCTGGGAAAGAAAATTCTGTAATTTTAAGGCCCTTTCAAATATGATTCTTTCTCCGGATGAAAGCTCCTGCTTACCGATAATCGAGACGATTCTTTCTAGTTCTTCGTATCGTCGGAAATGCCGCAGAACCTCCTGGGCAACTCCATAATGCCTCTTCCCCACAACTGTCGGAATCAATGAATTAGCAGAGGATTGTAAAGGATCGATCGCCGGATAAAGGCCTTTCTGCACCAAGACCCGGGAGAGCACAAGCAGATTATCTAAATGGGCGAAGATAGCCACAACTGCGGGATCAGTAAGATCATCCGCAGGGACATAAACTGCTTCAATTGCCGTGATGCTGGAGGACCCTTTGGAGCGAATGCGTTCATGTAATTGACTGATCTCGCTGGTAAGCGTAGATTGATATCCTCCTTCAGAGAGGATCCTTCCTAATAATGTAGAGAGCTCGCTTCCTGCCTGAGCAAAACGGAAGATGTTATCCATAAAAAACAACACATCTTTTCTCTCCTCCAGAAGCAACTCTGCCAAAGCAACGGCTGTATTCGCCGCCTCGAATCGCGCCCCGGGGAACTCATTCATTTGTCCAAAAATCAGAATTGACCGCTTCAGTAAATCTGCCCGTTCAAACTCATAATAAAGCTCATTACCTTCACGAATTCGTTCCCCTACTCCCGCAAATACACAAGTACCGCTCTGATAACTAATAATATTATGAATAATCTCTAAGATTAAAATTGTCTTGCCTAACGCCGCTCCTCCTAAAAGGCCGGTCTTTGAACCTTTAGCCAAAGGAAAAAGTAAGTCAATCATCTTAATTCCTGTAGGGATAATCTCGTATTTTATTTCTTTTTCCTCTTTGATCTCGGCCTTGTAAGCAAAATGGGAGCCGTATACAGAGATGGTTTCTTTTAGATCCAATTCTCCTTTATTGTCAATCGGCTTGGCCATTGCATTTAACACCCGGCCGTAAAGCTTATCTATCTTTGCCGGAATAACAATCCCCTCCTCCTGCACCTCTACCTGCATATTGCGTCCTACGCCATAAGTAAAATCCAGGGCAATGCACCTACAGACATCCCCTTCTCGATGCTCAACCACCTTCAGCATCACCACATTCTCCTGCGAGACTAAAATTTTAAGTAGAGAGTTTATCGAGGGCAGGGTTCCCTTGGAAGAAAACTGTACATCTGCTACTGAGCCATAAACCGCTATAACTTTACCTAGCTCTTTCATG
>JAHIZC010000136.1 GCA_018814745.1 Candidatus Omnitrophota bacterium | reverse complement strand
TTATAGAAATTGGGTGAAAGCAGACGATTTATATCACACTCATTTCAGAGAAAAAGAAACCGACCTGCAGATCCTCACCAATAAAAAAATCAACCGGGAGATCATCAAAGAAAGAATAGATCTATATCGCTGGGATATCGAAAACTACATCCGTATAAATAAAAAGTTTTTAACTGCTTTAAAACCTCTAGAGGTAGAACTCACTGCGCCAAAAATCGTAAAAGAGATGGCGCTTCAGTCAAAGAAAGCTAATGTCGGGCCGATGGCAACAGTGGCCGGAGCAGTTGCAGAATTCCTCGGCCAGGACCTAATGAAGAAGGGTTATAAGGATGTGATTATCGAAAATGGCGGTGATATATTTATAAAGACTAGAAAAGCCCGTACACTCGGAATATATTGCGGTAAATCAAAATTATGGCAGAAACTTAAAGTCAAAATTAAGCCGAGTGATACGCCCTTAGGTATATGCACTTCATCCGGCACGATCGGCCACTCTTTAAGTTTTGGAACTGCAGATCTGGTTTCAATTTTTTCAAACAAATCTGCTTTGGCCGATGCCGTGGCTACGGCTTGCGGCAATAGGGTCCATTCTAAGAAAGATGCCTTAGAGGCCTTAGAGTTTGCAAAGTCTATAAAAGGCGTTCAGGGAGTGATGATCATAATAAAAAATTCTTTGATTACCTGGGGGAAAATTTCCTTTATATCATAAAATAGTTTTACTCCTACCCGAAATATCTTTTCTCGTCGATAAAATCACTGAAAAAAATCAATTCCAAGACAAAAAATACTTGACAATCTTAGTATATTATGATAAAAAAAAGCTGTAGATGAAAGAATTCATAACGGAGGTTTGTCAGTTTTTTAGTCAGGAGCTTTTTAAGATAGTAACTTGAGGCCTTAAAGTTGAAAGGGCCTCTTTTTATTTAAAAATGAAAAAAGTCGGTTTAACATACGATTTAAAGACAAGTTATCAGGGGAAAAGTAATGATCCCAAGGATGCAAATGCTGAATTTGACCACCCGATCACTATAGACATCATTGCCCGGGCTATCGAATCTCAGGGCTATCAGGTGGATAAGATCGGCAATGTTTCAAATCTTTTAGAGAAAATCAATAAACTCGATGTCGACATGGTCTTGAATCTCTCTGAAGGCCTTTCGGGAAGAAACAGGGAGTCTCAGGTTCCGGTTTTGCTGGAATTGGCGGGTATTCCTTTTGTGGGAGGGGATGCTTTGACGTTAGGATTGACCCTGGATAAGATTATGGCTAAAAAGATCTTTATTGCCGAAGGAATTCCTACTCCTAAATTTTTCCAAGTGCAGAGTGCGGATGAATTAATCAATCGGAATCATTTTAAATTTCCTGCAATCGTTAAGCCACGCTTCGAAGGTTCTTCCAAGGGCTTAAGTGAGAGTTCTCGCGTGAAAAATCACCAGGAGCTTAGAAGCCAGGTAGAGTATATAGTGGATGCTTACAAGCAGCCGGCGTTGGTGGAAGAGTTTATCTCGGGCCAGGAATTTACTGTGGGAGTGGTAGGCAATGATCCGCCATGCGTCCTGCCCATAGTGCAAGTTCAAATTGACGGGAAATTACAACTCAATGATATGTTCTATACCTTTGCGCGCATTGATTCCGATAGGTTAGAATACGTATGTCCTGCACCGATCAGCAAGAAGCTGCAGGATAGAATTACTGAACTGACATTAAAGACTTACCGCGCAGTAGAGTGCCTTGATTTTGGCCGGGTTGATTTCAGGGTCGACAGAAGGGGCAATCCTTATGTGTTAGAGATAAATCCTTTACCGTCTCTATCTATAGAAGATGTATTCATGCTTACAGCCAAGAGAATGAATATTACATTTGAAGAGATGATCGGCCGAATAATCAAAAGTGCTTTTATCAGGTATAATTTAAACTAAAGGGTGGATAAGTTGAGCAGTAATACAAATCTAAAAATAGAGAATCAGAGCGTCCAGCAGGAGACTGTAGTAACCCGTCAGATCAAAAGGATCCGCGATTATCAACAGATCAGCCTGTATAAGGATGTCAATCCTCTTGACTGGGAGGATTGGCACTGGCAGCTAAAAAATCGCATTCGTACAAAAGAAGAACTTGCAGAGGTGATTAAATTAACCCCTGAGGAAGGGGAGGGGCTTAAAAAAGCCTCCGGACGCCTATCTTTATCGATTACTCCTTATTGGGCGGCATTAATGGATCCTGAGGATGCAAATTGTCCTTTCCGCCGTCAGGCAGTACCCGTTGCGCAGGAATGGATTATTTCTCCTCATGAGATGGTTGATCCTTGCGCAGAAGACAGGGATTCTCCGGCTCCGCATCTTGTACACCGCTATCCGGATAGAGTCCTATTGTTGGCTACCGAACACTGCGCAATGTATTGCCGTCATTGCACGAGAAGAAGATTAGTCGGTGAACATCAGGAGTTGAAATCTGCTTCCAGGTTTGATCAGGCGATAGAATATATAAAATCGAATAAAAAAGTAAGGGATGTATTGATATCCGGAGGGGATCCGTTCATCTTAGAAGATGAAGAGATTGAAAGTTTAATAGAGAGGATCAGGTCCATATCACATGTGGAATTGTTAAGGATCGGAACGCGTATTCCGGTAAGTTTGCCTCAGAGGATTACGGAAAAATTAGTCTTAATGCTCAAAAAATACTCACCACTTTGGGTGAGTATCCATTTTAACCATCCTAAAGAAATTAGCAAGCGCTGTAAGATCGCCTGCGAGATGTTGGCGGATGCAGGGATGCCCTTAGGCAGCCAGACCGTTCTTTTAAAAGGGATCAATGACCGGCCTTATATTATGAAGCGCCTGGTGCATGAGCTGATCAAGATCAGGGTAAGGCCTTATTACATCTATCAGTGTGATCCGGTGAGAGGAACGCAGCACTTCCGTACCCCGGTTGCAACGGGTATAAATATAGTGGAAAAGCTCAGAGGCTATACTTCGGGCTATGCGGTTCCCACTTATGTGATTGATGGCCCGGGAGGCGGCGGCAAGATTCCCATAGGGCCGAATTATATCCTCTCTCAGGCAAAAGGTAAGTACGTATTACGCAATTATAAAGGTAAAATCTATACCTATCTTGAGTAATTCTTCGTTTTTTATCCCTTGACCCGTTACTTGGGCTGTTATATAATAAAATTCCTACCTACACCAATCTTACCGAGAAGGAGTATTAAAATATGGATGCCAAAAATAAAAGAAACCTTGTTCTTTTAGGCCATGCCCATGCAGGGAAGACGATGTTGGCAGAGAGTTTGCTCTATTCCAGTAAGACTACTACCCGAAAAGGCAGGATTGAAGACGGTACGACCGTAAGTGACTATGGTTTTGATGAAATAGAGAGGAAGAACTCTATAAATCTAAGCTTGCTCTTCTGTGATTATAAGGGTTACAGGATTCAGCTGGTTGATACTCCCGGTTATGCGGATTTTTTCGGAGAGGTGATCGCCGGTATCCGCGCCGTAGATAGCGCAGTCGTAGTTGTGGATGCGACGAGCGGAGTGGGAGTGGGGACAGAGCGGGCATGGCAGCTTTTAAAGGAATCCAATTTACCCTGTATTTTATTCATCAATAAAGATGATAAAGAGGGGACGGATGTGAAGAAGGCCCTGGCGGATATAAAAGGGAGTCTTTCTAAAAAAGCAGTAATGATCGACTCAATGGATAGCCCTGATCTTATTGAAGCAGTCGCCGAGAGCGACGATCAACTTTTAGAGAAATATCTCGAGGGCACTAATTTGACTGCCGATGAGATTTCAAATGGGCTTACTAAAGCGGTCCTTGAGCGTAATGTCTTTCCGGTATTATCGGGCTCTGCTTTGAGCGATAAAGGTATTCCGGAGCTTTTGGATGCGATCATTAAGTATCTGCCTAGCCCTTTAGCTCGAGTGAAGCTGGAGGCAGTTGATGCAAAAAATCCGGATGAGAAGAAAGAACTAACATTCAGTCAAGACGGAACTTTATCCGGATTTGTCTTCAAGAATATTTCCGACCCTTATGTCGGACAGCTTACCTTTTTTCGTCTTTTCACAGGAACGCTGGATTCGAATACCAGTTTTTACAATGCTACGAAAGATGTCAAGGAGAGGATAGGCCAGATTTACATATTGCAGGGTAAAGAGCAGAGAGCGGTAGATTCTGCTTCCTGCGGCGATATCCTGGCGATCGCTAAGTTAAAAGATACCGTAACTTCAGATACAATCGCAGACGCAAAGAGTCCGATTTTATTTGCGCCTTTAGTATTCCCTGAGCCGGCGATCTCGGCCTCGGTTAAGCCTAAATCCCGTCATGATGAAGAGAAGATTTCGGGAGCATTGACAAAATTAGCTGCGGAGGACCTCACTTTTAAAGTAAGCCGTAACCAGCAGACACATGAATTGATCATCTCAGGGCTTGGAGACCTGCATCTGGGATTGATGGTAGGACGGATGAAAAAAAGATTCCATGTGGAGGTAGAATTAGGTACTCCTCAAGTTTCCTACAAAGAGTCGATTACTAAGTCCGCTAAAGTTCAAGGTAAGTATAAACGTCAATCCGGAGGCCGCGGCCAGTACGGTGATGTTTGGATCGAGATCCAGCCTCTGGAAAAAGGCGCAGGATTTGAATTTGTAGATAAGATCTTCGGAGGAGCTATTCCGAAAAATTACATCCCTTCGGTAGAAAAAGGAGTAAAGCAGGTCTGTTTGGAGGGGGCAGTCGCAGGCTATCCGATAATCGACATTCGCGTTATTCTCTACGACGGTTCCTATCATAATGTTGATTCATCCGATATGGCCTTTCAGATCGCCGGAGCAATGGCCTTAAGAAAAGCCGTAGCCGAGGCAGGGCCGGTGTTGTTAGAACCGGTGATGAATGTAGAGGTAGTGATTCCCGAAGAACATCTAGGTTCGATATCAGGAGATATAAATTCGCGCCGGGGCCGGATTATGGGTATGGAAGTGAAGGGCAAGAATCAGGTTGTCAAGGCGACAGTGCCGTTGGCAGAGATGTTCACCTATGCTAATGATCTAAGGTCTCACACCGGTGGCAGGGGTTCGTATATCATGCGCTTCTCTCATTACGAACATGTCCCTCATAAGATCGCTTCAGGCATCATCAGTCAATACCAAGCCAGCAGGCAAAAAGAAGAGTGAAGATAGGCATATTCTCCATCCCCGAGATACCCTTAGGCAAGCACAATATTAAAGATTCCCGCCTGGATCAGCTCGATAAGATAAATAAAGCCAAGAAAAAAACATATATTCAGATTGAGCTAGTGAGTGAAGATAATATTCCGGATGCGCAGGCGTTGATCACTTCTAAAGACGCGCGCACCGATCTAATCTTAAAGGATTTAGAATTCATCGAGACGCGGCTAGCTCGAGCCGAAGAGGAATTCGAGAAGGCCTTATTGAATAAATTGAAAAGCGCATTAGAAAAAGAGGATTTTATAACTAGCGTTACCTTGAATGAGGAAGAAAAAAAGATAGTCTCAGGTTATGGGTTATTTACTAATAAATCCATAGTTATTATAGAGGGTGATGATCTTGGCGAATTAGATAGCCTGTTAGTCAAGTCGCTCGGAGACAGCGGCTTGATTAGTTTTTTTACCGCTAACGAAAGAGAGACTCGTGCCTGGTTGATTCGAGGAGGTGCTACTGCCTGGGATGCGGCAGGGGCCATACATTCTGATATTCAAAAAGGCTTTATCCGCGCAGAGGTGATCAGTTTTAATGATCTGATCCAGGCAGGCTCAGCGACTCAGGCTAAACAGGCAGGCAAGATGAGGTTGGAGCAGAAGGAATATGTAGTTTGTGACGGAGATCTGATTAATTTTAGGTTCAACAAGTAAATGAGGGCATAAGTTATGGAGAGAATGGTCAAGATTAAACGCGCATTGATCAGCGTTTCAGACAAAACGGGGATATTAGAGCTAGCAAAGACGCTGAAGAAATTCGGCATTGAGATTCTTTCTACAGGCGGTACGGCGAAATTATTACGCGAGAATAATATAGAGGTAAAGGATGTATCCGAACATACCGGATATCCCGAGATGCTCGACGGAAGAGTGAAGACTTTACATCCTATAATCCACGGCGGATTGTTGGCTCTTAGGGAAAACAAAGAACATATGAAAACAGTCAAAGAGAACAACATCGGCCTGATCGATATGGTGGTAGTGAATCTGTATCCTTTTGAAAAGACTATACAAAAACCAAATGTTACGCTTGAGGAGGCGATTGAGAATATCGATATCGGCGGGCCGTCAATGCTTCGCTCTGCCGCTAAGAATAATCATGCCGTTGCGGTGGTGAGTGATCCCGCTAGCTATAATCGGATCATCAAAGAGCTGAATAGTAATAACGGGGCCTTACCCGTAGATTTATTACGTGAGTTAGCAGTCGAGGTGTTCAGGCGTACCAGTAATTATGATAATGCGATATATAAGTATTTAAGTTCTCAGCTCTCAGCTGTCCCATGCCTGCCGGCAGGCAGGAGCCATCAGCTATCAGCTTTTCCTGAAGAGTTAAACCTTAGTTTCGAAAAAATTCAGGATTTAAGATACGGAGAGAATCCCCATCAGCGGGCCGCCTTCTATAAAGAGAAGGGAAAGACCAGGGGTTTGATCAACGTAAAGCAATTGCAAGGGAAAGAGTTATCTTTCAACAATATTCTGGATCTGAATGCTACCTTTGAACTAGTTAAAGAGTTTAGCAATCCTGCGGCGATCGTGGTAAAACACAATAATCCCTGTGGAGCGGCAGAGGATAAGGTTTTGGATAAGGCATATGCCCTTGCTCACAAATGCGATCCGATATCTGCATTCGGTGGAATCGTAGCTTTAAACAGGAAGCTCGACGTGAAAACCGCAAAACTAATTGCTAAGAGCGGTTTTCTAGAATGCGTGATTTTTCCTGCGATTGACAAAGAGGCCTTAGGGTTATTCAAAAATAAAAAGAACCTGCGTTTATTGGAGTTGTCCGATTTGGGAGCGATAAATGAACCGGAATTAAAACGTGTAAGCGGCGGATTATTGCTTCAGGATAAAGATTTGGCGACTTGCGATGTAGAGAAGCTAAAGGTAGTAACTAAAAAGAAGCCAAGCAAGAAGGAAATGGAGAGCCTGATCTTCGGCTGGAAAGTGGCTAAACACGTTAAATCTAATGCGATCGTTTTTACCCAGGGCAACAAAACTATTGGTATTGGAGCGGGCCAGATGTCCAGAGTCGATGCGGTGATGTTAGCCAAGAAGAAAGCCTTGGTCTCAACTAAGAATTCATGCCTTGCTTCAGATGCTTTCTTCCCTAAGCCGGATGCAATTGCTCAGGCTCATAAGGCAGGAGTAAAGGCAATTATTCAACCCGGTGGCTCTATCTCTGATCCGGAGATAATCAAAGCCTGCGACAAATACAAGATCTCCATGGTCACTACAGGTATTAGGCACTTTAAGCACTAATACATGACCTACCCGCAAGCAATCCAGTATCTGGAATCTTTCGTTGATTACGAGAGGCTTACCGAGTATCCTTATAAACAATCCTTTAGATTAGAGCGCATCAGGGGCCTTTTAAATTCTATAGATAATCCCCAGAATTCTCTTAGATGCATCCATATTGCAGGCACAAAAGGTAAGGGTTCTACCTCTGCTTTTGTTACCTATATATTAAGAGAGGCAGGGTATAGGGTCGGTCTATACACTTCTCCGCATCTATCAGGCTTCAGGGAACGTATAAGGATTATTCAACCTAGAACCCAGAACCTAGAACCTAAAACCTGCTTCGAAGGCATGATTTTAGAGGAGGAGTTAGCAGATTTAGTCGAAAGATTCAAGCCGGCAATAGATAAATACAGCGATATCACAAAATACGGACCACTCTCCTTTTTTGAAGTATACACCGTGTTAGCCTTTGTTTATTTTAAAGAGCAGAATGTGGATTTTGCCGTATTAGAGACTGGTTTAGGCGGTAGGCTTGATGCTACTAATACAGTGAACCCCTATATCTGCGCTATCACTCCCATAAGCCTTGAACACAGGCAGCTGCTGGGTGATAGTTTAGGAGAGATTGCCGGGGAGAAAGCCGGGATTATCAAACCTAATGCAATTGTAGTAAGCGCTCCGCAAGAGACAGAAGTCCTGGAAGTAATCAGGGATAGATGCAAAGAGATGAAGGCGAAGTTATTCGAAGTTGGTAAGGATATATTTTACGAAAAACAAACCGATGGGTTTAGTGTATTGGGCGCATTCGGTGAGTATCCCGGCTTAGCAATCACACTGCTCGGCAAACACCAGATAGTAAACGCTACGCTTGCCGTCGGTATAATTGAGGCGTTGCGATTCTACGGTATAATTTTAGATGCGTATTCTATTCGGCAAGGGCTTTATCATACTCTCTGGCCGGGAAGGTGCGAGGTTATATCTCGAGAGCCTTTTGTTGTTTTGGATGGAGCGCAGAATCTTGCTTCCGCAAAGGCATTAAAAGAGGCTATAAGAGAAAACTTCTCCGCCGAAGGCGGATCCGCCTCCGGTGGACGCTACAAAAAATTAATTTTGGTTCTGGGGATCTCTAAAGATAAAG
>JAHIZC010000135.1 GCA_018814745.1 Candidatus Omnitrophota bacterium | reverse complement strand
TCCTTGAATGAAAAAGGAGAGAAAGAGAAAACAGAAGAACTTAAACGCAAGGTAGAGGTAATTTTAACTCCAAGAATCCCTAATGCAGATTAAAATCAGAATCCTTATAATCTTTTCCATTATTGTTTTTTGTCCTTTAGGTTGGAGAACAATGGTTTGGCTTCCGATAGCCAAAGCCATGGGAATTTTCGGATAATAATTCTCCTTTTGCCTTCTTTTCTAAATAATAATCAAATTCTCCTGCGATCTTCCTTACTTTACCGGATTGAACATCAAAAACTACGTTGGCAACGCGGCGCACAAAATAAATATCATGGCTGATAAAAACAATTGTTCCTTCGTACTGCCTTAAAGCATTGGTAAGCGCATCCACGGCATCCACATCCAGATGCGTGGTTGGCTCATCTAAAAGCAGGAAATTCGGTGGATCAATCAGCAGCTTGGCCAGAATCAACCGGCTCTTCTCTCCTCCGGAGAGAACCTTGACTTTTTTCTCGGAATCATCTCCGCTGAATAAGAGCGCTCCCAGGATCGTACGCACGGCCGTCTCAGCCATATATCCTGGGGCAGCAGAATAAGCCTCTGCTAAAACCGTATTCTCAGGATTCAAGACATCCAGCCGGGTCTGCGAAAAATAACCTATATCAACTTTGTGGCCAACGATACGCCTTCCTTTATCGATATCCACTACCCCGGCCATAATTTTAAGTAAGGTCGACTTTCCTGCCCCGTTATCTCCGGCTAAAACCGCTTTTTCTCTCTGATAAACTTCAAAATCAAAATCCTCATAGACCGTTATATCGCCGTATGATTTGGATATTCCCTCCAGAGTGATCACTTTATGGCCGCTTCTGTTAGTACCCGGAAAACGAAAATCACCGATACTTGCGCGCGAGTTAGGTAAAAGCCCGACCGCACTTTCCTTCAGCCTCTCAAGCGCCGTTCTTTTCGCACGCACTGATGCGGCTTTATTTGGCTGGGCGTGGAAACGCGAGACAAACCTTTCTAACTGCTCTCTTTTCTTTTCCTGATCTTTAAACTGCTTAACCAGAAATTTACGCCTTTCCTCTTTTATCTGCTCGTAATGCTCATAGCTGCCTTTAACCTTAAAAATTGAACCATTATCTAAAATCAAAGTATAATTCGTAACCTCGGTAAGAAATGCCTTATCGTGCGAGATCATGATAAAGCTACCTTTAAAATCACTTAAATAATCCTTAAGCCAAACCGCGGCGTTTAAATCAAGATAATTGGTAGGCTCATCCAATAATAAGATATCGTAAGGACAGGTAAGTAATTTTGCCAGCAAAACGCGCATCTGCCATCCGCCGCTGAGCTGTTTTACCGGTCGGCAAAAATCATCTTCCTTGAATTCCAGGCCGGTGAGTATCTTTTTTGCTTTATACTCCAGTTGAAAATAGCCTAATATTTCCAACCGCTCCAGGATATCGCCGTAACGCATGCTGTCAGCGCTGCCCTCTTTCTCTAGCTCATCCTTTTCTTTATTCAAACGGTTAATCTCGCTATCGCCCTCTAAAAGTTCTTCTATCACCGTACGCTGCGAATGAAAACCGCATTCCTGAGGAAGATGTCCAATGCGGATATTCTTATTCATCCTGATTTCCCCGTCAGACGGCTCAATCTCACCTAAAATCATGGCGAAGAGCGTACTTTTCCCCGTCCCGTTAGGGCCGAGTAACCCTATTCTTTCTCCGGCGTTGATATTCAAGGAGATATTTTCGAAAAGGGACCGTTTTCCGTAATCCTTGGAAAGTTTAGATATAGCTATCATCAGGGTTCTAATAGTATGCACAATAGGCACTCAAGGAACCTTGAGTGCCAAAAAGGAATTCCTTGCGGATTTCTGAAAGCATGATTTGATTTAAAACGCTACCCCTTGCGGATCTGACAGAAAGGAGAAACCAACAAAATCTCTTCTTTTAGCGGCCTTCGTTCTTACGCTTTGAATAACAATCCCTGCAGTATATCGGACGGTCATTTCTGGGTTTAAACGGAACTTCGCACTCTTTCTTGCACTCCGAGCAAACTGCCTTATGCATCTCCCGTGACCCGCCGAATCCACCACCACCATAATCTCCCATGTTTCCTCCTTTTGCTTCTGTTAACGGTTAACCCCTAAATTTGATTATAGGGGTTTTAAAAAAAGATTGTGTATTTCTTTATTCTAAGACGGCCTGGCCATCGGGGGCCTGCCCGGACTCAGGCGCATCCTTCATCGCTTTTTTCTCCAGCCTTCTTTGTTCCTTTGCCTCTGCCTTTTTTTTCCTGGCCAATTCTTTCTGATACTTTTTATATGAATAATTATCTCTGCTCATGATACTCTCCTTAATGTCGTTTAGTATACCATATAATTAAAATAAATACAGCATTAAATAATTCCAGTATTCCACAGCTTCAATAAAATTATAGCTTAGCCCCGGAAAGGAGTTCTCTTCCTCCATACTTGTCTTGAATGTAGACTTCAGGGATAAATTCGATTGAATTAGGGATAAGATTGGCTATAACTTTTTTTATTCGCTCTTGCTGCGTTTCATTTTGAAGATCAAAAATGGGATTAAGGCTTAGATCGTTTAATAAAAGGATCACCGGATCACGTGAAAATATATAATCCTTCAAAATCTGCTTGATAAGAATGTCTAAATAATCCGGCTTGTCTTTAAATACATCCACAGCGGTTTTAAAAGTAATTTTCCCCCAATCGGAAGCGGCAGTTTTATGAATCAACGCATAGAGAGAAGAATACCTGATCATCTTAATTTCACCCGGTGCTAATTTACTCGCCAGATTTATAATCAAGGAGGTAAGTTCTGCGTGTTTAAATGTTTTGATTTCCTTGTGTATATCAATAGTCAAAAGGTCAAAGATATAAACGCCGCGTACGCTGGATGTGGCATTGATTGTGCTGCGCTTTACAAAATCCACTACCGCATCCCAGAGGATCTTTTCATCATTGCGAATAAAATTTAATGCCAAAAGATTGCAGCCTTGACCCTCGCGAATCGCTTTATATTCACGGACTTTCTCCTGATTATGCCCGAGGTATGAAATTTCGTCAAAAAGCGGCATATGCTGAAAAAGATTTGAATTTTGAAATCCGTAATCAATTAAATTCATAATAAGCTAGAAGGCGTTTTTGTCGGAAAATAATTTCTCACTTAGTATACATCTTTAAAAGGATGCCTACAAGAAAAAATCACCGCTTAGCCGAAGGGAAACCTCTCAAAATCTCTAACTAGCGATTATATAGCGGTTACCTGACTGTAGCAGAAGCTATCTAT
>JAHIZC010000134.1 GCA_018814745.1 Candidatus Omnitrophota bacterium | reverse complement strand
CATCCTTTACCTCGCGCACCGGATTTTATTGATGGAGTGATAAATCTAAGAGGGCATATCATCGCTGTAATTGACCTAAGAAAAAAGTTTAATATTAAAGCGTCAGGGGATAATTCTAATAGGCGCATTATTATCTGTAAGATACAGAAGTTTATTGTGGGAGTTGTGGTTGATAGCGTAAACGAAGTCCTGGTTTTATCAAGAGAAGCAATCCAGCCTACTCCCAAGATCGTATCCATGCAGATTGATGCTGGTTATATATCGGGTATAGCTAGGCTTGGCGAGAGGGTAATCACGATTTTAAATTTAGAAGAAATATTAACAAAAGCAAAGATGAGCAAACTCTCTAAGATTAAGAGATGATAAATGTTTTGCCTTTGTCGGAAAACGAATTTAGTCTTTTCCAAAGATTTCTCTCCGAGGAAAGCGGCCTCTACTTTGATAAAGATAGAAATCTATCTTTGTGCCTCGCCCTTTGGGAACGCTTGCAAAGACGCGGATATGAATCCTACCAGGAATATTATAACCTTCTAAAATTCCATCCTGAAGGAAAACTTGAGATACGCGAACTTCTCGACCTGGTTACGATAGGGGAGACCTATTTTTTTAGGAATAGCCCTCAACTTGAAGTACTGATGCAGCATGTTCTGCCCGAGATAATAGAGAAAAAAACTAATTCAGGGGATAAATCTATATGGGTCTGGTCAGCAGGCTGCTCCAGAGGAGCCGAACCCTATTCTATCGCTATCGCCATTATAGAGGCCCTGCCTAACTATGAAGACTGGAATATTTCTATCTTGGGTACGGATATAAACCGCAATGCACTACTTGAGGCAAGAGAGGCAATTTACTCAAAGAGGGACGTTAGTCATCTCTCCCAGTATTATATTGATAAGTACTTCAATGCCAGAGGCACAAAGTATATATTGGATGATATTGTAAAAAAATTAGTCAGATTCAATGACCATAATTTATCCAGAGGCCAATTTAGCCAAGATGGGATGCAAAATTTAGACATCATCTTCTGTAGGAATGTAACGATATATTTTGATCTTCAAACTACCAAGCGCGTAATCGCTAATTTTTATAACTGCCTAAGGCAAGGCGGTTATCTTTTTCTAGGGCACGCAGAGACTTTGTGGCAAATAAACGATAAGTTTGAAACAGTCGAGTTTCCGCAGACATTTATTTATAAAAAGGTTCTTTATAGTGTTGAAGAGGAAGCTATAAAGCCGTTTATGGGTGTGCCAGAGATTAATTTCGCAGACTTCGCGCCCATTAAAAATGAGAAAATAGAGCCACTGGAGGTGACCGCAGAACCACCTGCGGTTAAAGTGGAGATCGAGCCACTTTACAAGGAGGCCACTAAGCTTTTGAATGAAAAAAGATATGAGCAGGCGCTTTCACTCTTTGATAAAGTAATAGCCGAAGATAAAAATCACATCCGGGCATATTTTGCCAAGGCAACTATTTTGGCAAATCAGGCCAAATATAAGGAGGCAATTGATACGCTGGGCAAAATTATCGAAGTAGATAATTTATATATTGAAGCATATTATCTCTTAGGTGTCTTGATGAATAAAATCGGCGATTTTAAGGAAGCAGAGAGGCAATTTAGAAAAGTTATCTATAGCGGCCCTGAAATTGCCCTTACTTATTTTAACCTGGGGAATATGTATCTTTATCAGAAGAAATTTAGCAAAGCCAGTAGAGAATTTAATACCACTATTAGATTATTGGAGAAGAGATCTAGGGATGAAGAGATACGATTCTGTGAAGATATTACGGTAGATTTTCTACTGCGGGCATGTAGAAATCATCTGGAGGAGATAGGTAAGAAAACCCGGATGTAATCTTAAGGTTAAGAAGATGGCAGAGATAAATATTATAATAATTGAAGATAGCCCCGAGGCAGCCTCGCTTTTAGAAAGCACGCTAAGAGGTGTAGGCTATAAAGCATGGGTAGTCAGTGAACCAAAAGAAGGGCTTAAGCTCCTTGGCAGTATGTCTTGCGCTGCAGTAATCACAGAATTACGTTCAGCAAAGATGAATGGAGTTGAGGTAGCCAGGGCAGTACATAAGATTTCACCAGAGACCAATGTGATTGTAATTACTTTTTATTCATTTATTAATTCTGCTGTAGAAGCTATGGAAGCAGGGGCATATGCCTATATCATTAAGCCGCTGAATATTTCAGAAATCAGGCTGGTTACAGAGCATGCGGTAGAAAGATTTTATCTATCGTCTTCTAATAAAGAAAAAGAGCATTATGCCCAGCTTGCTGCAGTTGATGGACTTACAGGGCTTTATAATCGGCGTTATTTTAAGGAATTAATGCAGCACGAAGTTGCTAAATTGCAACGCTATGCCTCAAACCTGTCTTTGTTAATGATTGACATTGATGATTTCAAAATTTATAATGATACCTACGGTCATCCAGCCGGAGATGATTTATTACGCAAGCTATCTAAGTTACTTAGGGCCGCCATGCGAGAAATGGATTATGTCTGCCGTTACGGAGGAGAGGAGTTTGTAGTTGTTCTGCCGCAGACGGACAAAAAAGGCGCTGAGATTGTAGCTGAGCGTTTGCGTGCGCAGGCAGGCCTTTATTTGCCGACTACTTTAAGTATTGGTGTGGCGACTTATCCTGAGGACGGCCAGCAGATTGATGTTTTGATAGAAAAAGCAGACGCAGCCATGTATAAGGCAAAGAAGGGCGGTAAGAATAAATACTGCCTAGCTTAAAATGTAATTGGGGACGCGCCCCTTAGGGACACCCTTAAGTTAAGGGTGGTACCTTGGGGAACGTCCCCCCAAAAGATGCAGATAAGCATATTGGAGGCAAAGGGCACAATTTGGGAAGGCAATGCTAAAGAAGCAATTTTACCGACGAGCGAAGGGGAGATGTGCGTGCTCGATTTTCACCAGCCCTTTCTGGTAAAGCTTAAAAAAGGAGAGCTTCACTTTCCCGGTAAGAAAATAGCCATCAAATACGGCATTGCTTTTATGAAGGGGAATTCGTTGAAAGTTTTCGTAGAGACATAAAAAATGGGGACGTT
>JAHIZC010000133.1 GCA_018814745.1 Candidatus Omnitrophota bacterium | reverse complement strand
CAGGCAGGGCCCCATTCCTTTGGATAAAATCTACTTGATTTCTACTAATAATATATGTTGACAAAGGGGGAATAAATGTTATACTACCTTCGTGGTAAAGAGGAGATTAGAGTGCTTAAACCGAACAGGATAAGAAGGCTAACCTTTCGGTTTTTTTGTTATTCATATCTTCGTTTACTATAATTTCGAAGAAAAGGAGGTAGTAAGCACATGGAAAAAGGTAAAGTAAAGTGGTTTTCAAATCAGAAAGGCTACGGATTCATTACTCCTGAGTCAGGTGAAGATGTATTTGTACATCATAGCGTAATTCAGGGTGACGGATATAAATCCTTGGAAGAAGGACAGGAAGTCGAATTTGAAGTCGAAGACGGTCCTAAAGGAAAACAAGCTAAGAACGTAGTAAAACTGTAAGAGAAGAATGAATAAGCCCGGCTCCATTGCGGATCCGGGCTTATTTTTTTCATTGCAAAGGGAGGTTTTAGATGCATACAGGTAAAGTAAAAAAGATTATCAAAGACAGAGGTTTTGGTTTTATCAGTGACACAGACGGAAGAGAAATATTCTTTCATAAGAGCAGCGTACTTGATGATAAGTTTGATTCTATTAATGAAGAGCAAGCGGTTGAATTTGAAGTTGAAAATTCACCGAAAGGATCTCGTGCGGTCAACGTGCGTGTTACCTAAAGAATAAATATTATGAAGATAGCATTAATCGAACCTGTCTCAACAGAGGCAAATGTATTCAGTAAGCTGTGCATGCCTTTATTGGGCCCGGTATATCTGGGGACGATACTTAGGAATAGAGGCCATCAAGTGCAGATTTATCGTGAAGATGTCTACAAGCCGGATTATGCTAAATTAGATGCAGATCTAGTCGGCATATCAATTCTTACCTCTACAGCCATGCGCGGATATGAAATCGCCCGTAAGTTCCCCAAGCAGAAAGTAATTATGGGAGGAGTACATGCAAGCTTACTTCCTGAGGAATCCCTTGAGTTTTGCCGGCAGGTAGTAGCCGGCGAGGCAGAGGAGGTAATCGCAGATGTTGTCGAAGGTAAGATTAAGGATAGAATCGTTGCGGGCAGGCCGGTTGAAAATCTGGATAGTCTGCCCTTTCCCGATTTTTCCCTGATTAAAGGATACAGGTTGCCTTCCTGGATTGCGCCGGTTTCGACCTCCAGGGGGTGTCCTTTTGACTGTAGTTTCTGTTCAGTGACAAAAATGTTCGGCCGTAAATACCGTTTCCGCAGCGCCGAATCCGTAATGCGTGAAGTAGCATCAGTGAATACCCGGCAACTCTTTTTTTGCGATGATAATTTTACTGCCCATCCTATGCGCACGCGCAGGTTGTTAGAGCTGATGTTAAAGGTAAAGCACAAAATCAGAAATTGGTCCTGTCAGGTACGCTGTGATGCTGCTAGAGATGAGAGCTTGCTGAATATGATGGCCGAGGCAAAATGCAGCGCAGTGGCAGTGGGCTTTGAATCGGTTAACAGCAAGACCCTCAAGTCTTATGATAAGAAACAGACTATTGAAGAGATAATCAATGCGATCAAATCGTTTCATAAAAGGAAGATTAAGATTCACGGGATGTTTGTATTAGGTTCTGATGACGATAGCGAAAAAACAGTCTGGGAGACGCTGCGCTTTGCGCTTAAGCAGAAAATAGACACCATACAGCTGTCTATTCTGACACCCTTCCCCGGGACAAAAGTACACGAAGACTTGGAAAGAGAAAATAGGATTTTTAGCCGCGACTGGAATCTTTATGACGGACAACACATTGTATTTAAACCTAAATTGCTCTCGGCAAAACAACTGCAGTTAAACGTGCTTAAGGCTTACGCTAGGTTTTATTCCCTTTCTAAATCAGTTTCTCTACTTATAAAACTACGTTTTAGAAACGCATTTTTCCGCTTTATGGGCTATTCAATTATAAAGAATTGGTCTGCGCGTAACCGTAAGCTGCATTGGTTACCGCAAAAATAGTTATAAAAGGAGAAATAAGGATGAAAAGAGCGATATCTGTAGCATTGGTGGTATTTTTTCTCGCGCCGGTTTTTGCTTTCACACAGGATGCAACTAAAGAGAGCGATACTTCTATGGGTATGATGAATGAGAAGATGATGATGTATAAAGAAGGTAAAGAAGGCAAAGAAGGCATGGCAGGCAAGCATAAGATGATGATGAAGGGAATGATGGAGAAGAAGATGGTTGCAACAGAAGACGGCGGGGTTGCGATTCTTTTCGGAAATAAACTCCTCAAGTATGATAAGAACCTGAAGTTGATCAAAGAAGTAGAGATCGATTTTATGGGTATGAAGAAACAAATGATGGAAAAGTGCAAGATGGGTAAAGATATGAAGGAGCAGGAAGCAGAAGCAGTAGAATAATTCAACTAGAGATTTAATTTGAAAGGGGCAGTGGCCGCAAGGCACCTGCCTCTTTTTTTTCGCCCAAAGGGTCTTTTTCGGTCTTGCTTCCGCGCACTGTCTTTTTTCGCCGTGTGCTGCGGTTTACGGCTCTCTCCCGGAGAGATTTACAGTATAGGCATCCTCCGTTCGCCGTAATCCCTTGCACACATCTGCCGAAAAAAT
>JAHIZC010000132.1 GCA_018814745.1 Candidatus Omnitrophota bacterium | reverse complement strand
GTGGCGATTATCGGTGGCAGGGAGGAATTATTTAGAAGTAAGCATTATTTCGGGTCATTACTTGATAGGAATATCACTAATCTTACTGGACAGACAAGCTTGAAGCAGCTGGCAGGTATGCTAAAAAAAAGTAAATTATTGATTTCCGGTGACAGCGGGCCAATGCATCTGTCTTGTGCTGTCGGGACTCCGACCGTAGCGATATTCAGAGATGATCTAGCGGAAAAAAGCCCGAAAAGATGGGGGCCGTGGGGTGAAGGGCATAGGGTGATTGCAAAAAAGAGATTGGCAGATATAAGGGTTGATGAGGTGTATGATGCTGTAAAGGAGGTATTACTAAGAAAATGAGGCATCTGATTATATTAGCAGGCGGTAAGGGCAGCCGCTTCTGGCCGCTAAGTCAAAAGGATAAACCAAAACAATTTCTCAATATCTATTCTCGCAGGTCTCTAATCGAGGAGACGATTTCCCGGTTAGCCGGATTAGTCGATCAGGATAATATTTATATAGCTACTAACAAAGCCCATAAGAAAAATATAAACGAAAAACTCTCTAAAAAGCATACCAGGAATATACTTTTTGAACCGCAAGCAAAGAATACGCTTGCACCGATTGGTTTACTTTCTAAAAAAATCCTACAGAAGGATAAGGAAGCGGTAATTATGGTCTGTCCCTGTGACCACTATATAAAAGATAGAAGAAGTTTCTTAAAAGTAATGCGCCAGGCAATGAAGGTAGCGGAGAAGGGGTATCTGGTAACGCTGGGGATTATTCCCGGTAGGCCGGAGACCGGTTACGGATATATCAAGGCCCGGAGAAAGGAAAGAGAATTTTACTCTATTGATAAATTTATTGAAAAGCCGGATATTAAGAAAGCCAGGGAATTCCTGAAGAGTAAGAAGTATTATTGGAATTCGGGGATATTTATCTTTAGGGCAGATGCATTACTTGCAGAGTTTAAGAGGCTCAATCCGAGTAATTATCGGCTGATCTCTAAGATCAAAGACGAAAGCACCCTTTATAGATTTTGGAGTAAGCTTGATTCACTTTCGCTAGATTATGCTATAATGGAAAAAACAAAAAATATCGCCCTGATACCTTTATCATGCGGTTGGGTCGATTTGGGCAGCTGGATGGCGATAGGAGAGATTATGAAGAAAGATAAAAACGGCAATGTTTTTAAAGGTAAACACCTGGACTTAAAGAGTAAAAACATCACGGTATGGTCTGAAAATAAGCTGGTAGTAACGATCGGGTTGAAAGACCTCATTGTAGTAGACGCCAAAGATGCGGTTTTAATCTGCGATAAAAGCCGTACACAGCAGGTGAGAGAAATAGCTGATAGATTAAGTTAAGAAATTGATGAAAAAGGTCTTAATTATTAATCCATTTGGGATCGGGGATGTTCTTTTCACTACCTCAATGATTAATACGATAAAGCAGAACTCGCAAGATACCCGTATCAGCTATTGGTGCAACGAAAGAGTGCGCGAACTTATTAGGAATATTCCTAATCTGGATAAGACATTTGCCCTCTCCAGAGGAGACCTGAAAAGGATATCCCGGGAGTCAAAGTTCACGGGGCTAAAGAAACTTATCAAGCTGTTAATTGAGGTTAAAAGAGAAGGGTTTGATACTGCTTTTGATTTTTCTTTAGATCACCGTTATGGAATGATCGCGAAGTTATTAGGCATTAAGAATCGCATCGGGTATAATTATAAAAACCGGGGAAGGTTTCTCACGCATAAAATAAATATCGAAGGTTTCAGCGAGAAACACATGGTAAATTACTATGCGGATTTATTGAAATTTATAAACATAGAACCGGAAACTAATGGTTTAAGTCTGTCTGTTTCAGAGGAGCAGAACACAAGAATGCTGGATCTACTCAGTAATTTTGGTATTAGCGAAAACGATATACTAATCGGTATTGCTCCGGGAGCCGGAGCAAGCTGGGGTCAAGATGCCCCAATCAAGCATTGGCCTAATAAAAAGTTCGCTCAGTTGGCAGATAAAATTATCACACAGCTCAAAGCAAAGATAGTAATAATCGGAGATAAGGATGAGCGGTTAATAGCTCAAGGGTTGATTAAGGAGATGACTAATAGCGCAGTTGACCTTACGGGCAAGACTGAGATCAGAGATTTAGTTGCATTAATCAATAATTTAGATATACTAATTACCAATGACGGCGGCCCTTTACATATCGCAGTTGCTTTAGGAATAAAGACGGTTTCAATATTCGGGCCGGTAGACCCCATGGTTTACGGGCCATATCCGCCTTGTGATAAGCATATCGTAGTAACTAATCATTCTCTCGATTGCAGGCCGTGTTATAAGAACTTCAGATTTAACGGATGTGATTATAGCAGGAGGTGTGTTGAAGATATCTCTCTTGAGGATGTTTTTTTAGCAGTTAAGGAGCTAATATGAAAATTCCCTTTTTGGATTTAAAAGAGCAATCAAAAGTAATAGAAAAAGATGTTCTTCGGTCGCTGCATGATCTTATGCAGCGCAATGATTTTATCCTAGGCAGGGATCTTTTTGAGTTTGAGAAGGAGTTTGCGGGATTTTGCGAGAGTAAATTTTGCGTCGGGGTCAATTCCGGAACCGATGCCCTTTTCTTGGGATTAAAGAGTTTAGATATCGGTCCGGGTGATGAGGTGATCGTGCCTGCTTTTACCTATATCGCAAGTGCCTTGGCAGTGACCTACACCGGAGCAAAACCGGTTTTTGTAGATATTGATCAGGTAACTTATAATATCGACACAGCTAAAGTAAAAGAACGGATAAGCAGAAGGACAAAGGCGATTCTGCCTGTACATCTTTACGGCCATCCGGCAGAGATGTTTGATATTTTGAAGCTGGCGAGAAAATATAATTTAAAAGTTATCGAAGATGCCGCCCAGGCGCATGGTACAAAATATAAATTTCCAAAAGGTAACTGGAAGATTGCCGGTAGTATCGCAGATATCGGCTGCTTTAGTTTCTATCCGACAAAAAACCTCGGCGCCTTTGGTGACGGAGGAGCTGTAGTAGTGAATAGCCGCAATATTTATAAGAAACTTCTAATGCTTAGGGATTACGGGCGTAAATCCAGGTATGAACATGTGAGGCTGGGTTATAATTCGCGTTTAGACACACTCCAGGCAGCGATCTTAAGAGCAAAATTAAAACACCTCAACCATTGGAATTCTCTACGCCGTAAGAACGCCTGGCTTTATTCTAAGCTATTGCAGGAAGTAGAAGGGGTAATCATCCCTAAACAGGCAGATTATGCCAAACATGTCTATCATGTATATGCGATCAGGGTTAAGAATAGGAAACAACTATTAGAGGAGTTTGCCAGAAGGGGGATCAGTGCCCTGATACACTATCCGATACCGCTGCATCTACAGAAGGTTTACGAAAAATTAGGCTATAAGAAGGGCGATTTTCCGATAGCAGAGAAGGTGGCAGGGCAGATTATATCTTTACCGATGTATCCACATCTAAAATTCGGGGAAATTAAGGCTATCTGCCGGACAATAAAAGAAAATGTGAAAAAATAATTATGGAAAAAATACCGTTTAGCATCGTAGTCCTGGCTAAAAATGAAGAGCAAAGGATCAGCAAGTGCCTTGATTCTGCAAAATTTGCCGATGAGATCATCGTAGTTGATGACGAAAGCTCAGATCGTACAGTAGAGATCGCAAGGCAATTTACCGATCAAATCTTTACTAAAAAGATGGATGTTGAGGGGCAGCATAGGAATTGGGCGTATGCAAAGGCGCGTAACCTTTGGGTATTCAGCCTGGATGCCGATGAGGTGATTACTCCTGAATTAGAGAAAGAAATAACCGGGGTTTTAAGTGGCCAGCCCAAAGAGAACGGCTTTACCGTACCGCGGCGTAATTATATCGGAGATTACTGGGTGAAGCATGGCGGTTGGTATCCTAGCCCCCAGCTGAAGTTATTCCGTAAGGATAAGTTTCGTTATGAGGAAGTAAGCGTGCATCCCCGTGCATTCATGGATGATCCTTGTGGGCACCTGAGCAAAGACTTAATCCATTTCTCTTATCGTGATTTTGGGGATTTTTTGTCGAAGTTGAATAACCAAACTACCAGAGAGGCTGAGAAGTGGTTTAATCAAAATAAACCGATGCGCTTAGGTAGGTTTATCTGGAGGACAATCGATAGGTTTATGCGTACCTATATTAGAAAGAAAGCTTACAAAGATGGTTTTATGGGGTTTGTGATTGCATATTTTGCGGGATTATATCAATTCCTCAGTTATTTAAAGTATCGAGAAATTATCTTAGAAAGTGCTTCGACTTCGTTCAACACTTCGAATCG
>JAHIZC010000131.1 GCA_018814745.1 Candidatus Omnitrophota bacterium | reverse complement strand
GGATTTTTTCGGCACTTCGTCTACTTGGGGTGTGCAAGGGATTACGGCGAACGGAGGAGCTCTATACTGTAAACCTCTCCGGGAGAGAGCCGTAAACCGCAGCACACGGCGAAAAAAGACAGTGCGCGCAAGACGAAACCGAAAAGACCCTTTAGGGGTAGGAAATGTTAGGGGGAATATATTTGACATATTATATAAAGAATGTTAATATAAAAGACTAATTAAGAGGAGAATAGGGATGGCGATTGATAAAAAGACTGTAGAACACGTTGCACATCTGGCGCGTATCGAGCTGCAACCCAAAGAGTTAGAAAAATTGTCCGGTCAACTCATGGAGATTCTAGCGTTTATCGATCAACTGCAGAAAGTCGATATCAAAGATATCAAACCCACAAGTCATATCTTACCACTTAGTAACGTTTTAAGAGAGGATAAGCTTCGTCAATCCTTGTCGTCTGAAGAGGCCTTGAAGAATGCCCCTCGCAAGCATCGGAATTTCTTTGTTGTACCGAAAGTAATCGAATAATAAAATCGCAAAAATGGAACTCGCTAAACTTACCGCACACGAGATAATCAAAAAACTAAAAAATAAAGAAATAGCTGCTTCTGATATTATGCATAGCCTGAGGAATAGAATGGCGGGTGTGCATTCTAAGGTACGGGGTTACGTGAGAGTGAGCTCCTCGGCAAAATCAGGCAGAACGGAAGTGGAGAGTAAGAATAGCGGTTTGATGGGTATTCCGATTGCGATTAAGGATAATATCTGTACCCAGGGTTATAATACAGAATGTTGTTCCAAGATCTTAGAGGGATTCTTGCCTCCTTATGATGCAACGGTTGTCAGGAAGCTAAAGGAACAAGGTGTAGCAATTTTTGAACTAAAGACCAATATGGATGAGTTTGCTTTTGGCTCATCTACGGAAAATTCGTGCTTTGGGCCTACACATAATCCCTGGGATCTGGATTGTGTTACCGGCGGTTCATCAGGAGGTTCTGCGGCCTGCGTAGCAAGTGACCAGGCGATTTGGGCATTGGGTTCAGATACAGGAGGTTCTATCAGGCAGCCGGCTTCTTTTTGCGGAGTGGTAGGCCTTAAACCTACTTACGGCAGAGTGTCGCGATACGGACTGATTGCCTTTGCATCAAGCCTGGATCAAATCGGGCCGATCACTAAAGACGTCGAGGATAGCGCATTATTGATGAATATTATCTCCGGGCATGATCCATTGGATTCTACGTCAGCAGATACAGAGGTACCTGATTATACTAGATCTTTGGGGAGCGATGTCAAAGGGTTGAAGATTGCACTGCCTAAGGAGTATTTTATAGAGGGCCTGGACCAGGAAGTTAAAACTGCATTAGATCAGGTGATAAATCATTTAAAAGCAAAGGGCGCTATTTTCAAAGAAGTTAGTTTACCTCATACAAAATATGCGGTACCGGTCTATTATATTATTGCTACCGCAGAAGCAAGTTCTAATTTAGCCAGATTTGATGGGGTGCAGTACGGTTTCAGGGCCAAGAACCTAGAACCCAGAACCCAGAACCTTCTGATAGATATGTACAAAAAAAGCCGCGGCCATGGTTTTGGCGAGGAGGCAAAGAGGAGGATCATCCTCGGCACCTTTGTTTTATCCCACGGTTATTACGATGCTTATTATTTACGCGCCTTAAAGGTGCGCACGCTGATAAAAAATGATTTTGATCAGGTATTTAAAGAATTTGACTGTGTAATTACTCCTACTTCTCCAACTGTGGCTTTTAAGATAAAAGAGAGGACAGATGATCCCTTGAAGATGTACCTTTCGGATATTTACACCATCTCAGCTAACCTGGCAGGGATACCCGGAATATCCATACCCTGCGGATTTACTAAAAAGGGATTACCAGTAGGATTACAGATTCTAGCCAAACCTTTTAATGAAGAGGTATTGATTAAGGCCGCTCATAACTATGAACAGAGTACCGAGTGGCATAAAATGAAACCAGAGTTTTAAGATGGATTACGAAGCAGTAATTGGATTAGAGGTACATCTTCATTTAAATACAGCAACCAAGGCTTTCTGCGGTTGTTCTACTGCTTTCGGCAGTGAGCCGAATACCCAGGTCTGTCCGGTATGTTTAGGATTACCCGGGTCGCTTCCGGTTTTAAATCAGCAGGCCTTGGATTTTGCGATTAAAGTTGCACTGGCTTTTAATTGTAAAGTTCAAGAGTATACTAAATTTGACCGCAAACATTATTTCTATCCTGATTTACCTAAAAACTACCAGATCTCCCAATATGATTTACCTTTATCAAGGGATGGATTCTTGGATATTTATTTAGATGGAACACCCAAACGCATAGGCATACTTCGGATTCATCTGGAGGAAGATGCCGGTAAATTGATACATCAAGATGAGGAGAGCGAGGTTGATTTTAATCGTACTGGGGTTCCTTTGCTAGAGATAGTAAGTCAGCCCGAGATAAGTTCTCCGCAGGAGGCCTACGAATATCTGATGGCATTAAAGAGTATCGTTGAATACATGGGGGTCTCTGATTGCGATATGGAGAAGGGATCTTTACGCTGCGATACCAATATTTCAATCAGGAAGAAAGGGAGTAAAAAATTAGGGACTAAGGCAGAGCTGAAAAATCTGAATTCCTTTAAGGCAGTAAAGGATGCTTTGAGTTTCGAAATAAAACGCCAGACTGAGATCTTAGAATCAGGTGATTCGATTGTTCAGGAGACCAGGCTTTGGGATGTAAAAGAAGGCAAAACACTTTCGATGCGTACAAAAGAAGGAGCGCAGGATTACCGGTATTTTCCTGAGCCTGATCTGCCGCCGTTTATAATCGCAAGAGAGAAGATTCAGAAATTAAAAGAAGCTATTCCGGAATTACCTAGGGAGAAGCTGTTGCGTTTTAAAAAAGAATACGGAGTATCAGAGTATGATGCAAAAATACTGGTATTTTCTAAGAAGGAAGCGAATTTCGCGGAGGAATTGATTAAACTTTATCCGCAGAGCAATAAAAAGCCGATCGTAAACTGGTTGATTGGTCCGTTAGTCTCTTTGGCAGGCGATCAGGGCTGTAACGTTTCGGAATTAAAGATTCCCGGAGGGAGCGAGGAATTAATCAAACTGATTAAGTTAGTGGAGGAGGATAAGATCTCTAACCTGATGGCAAAGACTGTGCTTGGTGATTCTCTAAAGAGCGGAGTGTTGTCTTCGAAGATCATCCAAGATCGAAACCTCTTTCAGATTTCAGATACCTCCAGCTTAGAAGCTCAGGCAGAGGAAGTTATAAAAGAAAACTCTAAGTCAGTGCAAGACTTTCGTACAGGTAAAACTAATGCCTTAATGTTTTTAGTAGGACAAGTAATGAAGAAGACTAAGGGCAAAGCAAATCCAAAAGTAGTTCAGGAGATATTAAAACGGAGGTTGTCTGATGCGTAAGAAACTTTTAATGATTAGTGTTGTTAGTACTATATTGCTCGGGTTCTTTGTAGTAACTTTTGCGGGAATGGATAAGAAGGAAAAGAATGAATTATTCAAGCAGGTGGAGTTATTCTCGGATTCTCTGGCGATTATCCAGTCGGATTACGTCGAAGAAGTGACTCCTAAGGATTTAATCTACGGAGCACTAAAGGGGATGTTGTCGGCGCTTGATCCGCACAGCCAATTTTTAGATCCCCAGACATATAGCGAACTTAAACTTGATACCGAGGGAAAATTCGGCGGATTAGGGATAGAGATCACTATTAAAGATAGCCTGCTGACTGTAGTGACACCGATAGAAGATACTCCAGCCTGGAAGGCAGGGCTTAAAGCTAACGACCGGATAGTCAAAATAGATAGCGAGTTGACCAGGGATATTACTCTTACTGATGCAGTAAAAAAACTAAGAGGCGATCCCGGTACTTCTGTAGTTCTGACGATTTTACGGGAAGCGGAGAAGAAGCTTTTAGAATTTAAGATTACCCGGGACATTATTAAAATCAGGAATGTAAAAGAAGGCCGGATATTGGAGAATGGGATTGGATATATCCGTTTGGTTGAATTCAGGGAGAATGCAGTTAAAGAGATGAATCAAGCTTTAAAGCAGCTGACTAAAGAGGGGATGGATGCTTTAATCTTAGATTTGCGCAATAATCCCGGAGGGCTTTTAGATATTGCAGTGAAAGTTGCGGAAAAATTTTTGGAGAAAGACAAGATGATTGTTTACACTAAAGGCCGCATACCTTCACAGGATTTAGAATTTCTTTCAAAAGAATCAAAACCGATCGTTGATATACCGATGGTGGTGTTAATTAACGAAGGTTCGGCTTCGGGAAGCGAGATAGTAGCCGGCTGCCTCCAGGATTATAAACGTGCCATAATCTTAGGGATGAAGTCATTCGGCAAAGGTTCAGTGCAGACCGTCATACCTTTGCGGGATGGCTCAGCGCTTAGGCTTACTACAAGTAAATATTTTACCCCGCAGGGGAAAGTGATACATGAAAAGGGAGTGATGCCTGATATC
>JAHIZC010000130.1 GCA_018814745.1 Candidatus Omnitrophota bacterium | reverse complement strand
CACATTGCCTATGGCTATTTCCGTATTTCCCTGCATGCTGGCAAAGAGATTAACGAAAAGTTCCGGTGTAGATGTACCGAACGCTACAACGGTTAAACCGATCACCAAATCTGAAACACCGATTCTTTTCGCCAGAGCGGACGCGCCGCTGACAAGAAAGTCCGCGCTTTTGATCAATAACGCGAATCCGGCAATTAATATAACCATATTGGCCATAAAAAACCTATTTCACAAATGCACCTCGAAATATACAAAATACGGCCGCCAGAATAAAAACTGAAGCCCAAATATATTCCTGCTTAATCCCTTCTTTCATATAAAAAATGGAAAAAGGAACGAACACCGATAACGTTATGACCTCCTGCAGGATCTTTAATTGCCCAAGGTTCATCACCTGATGCCCAATTCGATTAGCTGGCACCTGAATAAGATACTCAAAGAGGGCTATCCCCCAGCTTATAAAAGCCGCGACTATCCATGGCTTACTGTTGAAATTTTTGAGATGCCCATACCAGGCAAACGTCATAAAGATGTTACTGCAAGCCAACATGCCTGCTGTAATCAGTACTTTTTGCATATGTTTTGTTTCTCCTGTAAATGTTTCTGTCCCACCAGCACCTCTTAAATCATTAACATCGACTAGATATAGTTACGCTCTCGCATTATTTTAACAAATCCTCAAGCTCACAAGACAACAGCGTAGATTTATTAAGAACGATCTCTTCTTTCTGTTTTAAGTGCTCTGTAGTACTTCTGATGAGTTTAGTAGTTATGCTCCTATTTTTGCTAAGCATAATACGGTTTATCTTTTTTAAATACTTTTCGTTTTTCTGATAAAAAAGAGTCACGTACCGCTTGAGTCTATCGTGATATGAAGAGCGAATGCTTCCTCCGTCGCTTTTGAATTGAATGATACGACTTATATTTTCATTGACCTTGGTCGGAGGAAAATCTCTCTCACAATCTTCAATCCAATATTCAACCATTTCATGCCGTATCCAACAAGTCTTCCCTTCTTTGGTATTATAGGTGAATGTAAACGAAAAGTTGTCATTATTAAAACTCTGGTATACCTGTACGCTTTCCAAAGTGTTTACCGTGCATATTTCATACGCATCAACAAGCCGTAAATAGCTTTCTCTCCAGTTTGTAAGCCAATCTTCAATATAGGTACGGTTTACAAAAAGCGGCAAAAGATCTTGCTTAAGGTTTGCATCGCTAACAGCGTTCATTTTGATTGTAAGCTTATCGAAAAACGTACGCAAATCTTTGGCCTCCTCCACATCTTTAGCCATAAGATAATCAAGGTCGGGTACGATCTTGTTGTTCATGTACCAAAGAAGGTCATAGATATCGCGACCTTTCTCCTCATAAAAAGCCTTACCCACACCACGTGTCCCACGAAGAAAAATTGCAGCCACTTTACTGGCCATGAGAGTCGACATATTATAGGTTAAGATTACAAAGGATAGCTGATCCCGATTGATAGGATAACGTTCGGTTATCGTTTTGGGCGCGGTAAAATGATTTAGATCAATTTTGACATGTACCTGTTTTGATGGATGATTAATACTTAATGCTTCACCTACATTGAATTTAAGCAGCAACCCTCTTCCTGTAACGATTTTTACAGTCATGAAACTTGAATGGGTACTATACGTACGGGAAAAATAATCCTCGATTTCTTTCTTTAGTTGATCTAGAAAATCTTTTGTTACCCTTTCAGAAACTTCAAAATCCAGATCAATTGACATTCGGTCGAGTCCATGAATAATGCGTAGTGCGGAACCCCCGTACATTATCCATTTATTGTATTCGGGATGGTGGTAAATAAAATTAAGGACATAAAACTGAAGTTCCTCCTTAAGGGCATTTCGGAGCGTTTCAGCATCCATTTCCCCATGAGGGGCAAGATCACCCAGCTTCCTTTTTAAAATGGCAAGAATATGTTCACTCATCATTAAGATATTTTTTTGTCATTGTGTAAAATTTAGTTCGTTCCCTTCTGTCCATTTCGTCAATATCTATCCGTAATTCCTCAACAAGTGCTTTAATGTCTTTTGATCTAACGCCGCGAAATTGGTGAGTCTTGAAATAGAGCAAATCAAACAAAGCTTTTGACGGAGAAGCAATGTAGAAATCGAGTTTTACTGACTGTCGGTCTACCGACTTTTCTGCTGACAAGGCAGGCGATACAAGTGAAGCAAACTTTCCTTGTGTCAAAGAAAAATCCAAAAACAGCTCTTCTTTTATAGACTGATAGGTAAAAATGCCGGCTTTTGTCTTATAGCTTCTGGTCACTTTCGGCGTGACGGAGGTAGTACTGTATATGGCTTCCGTGGTGAGGTTGTAAAATTGAAGAGCGGACCATGAACTGATATAGGAAGGTGTGCGGATAATGTTCGCCAGGTAAAAAGAATAGGAAATATTGCTTCGATTTTTGCTAAAAAAATCAGCTGATATGTACAGCCCCTTTTTGAGTTGGAGGATTTCTTTATGCTTCAGAAAACGGCTGATATACGTATCCACTGTAGCATCGGCAAGTCCTAGCTGTTTTCCGAGCTGACATAAGATGTCTTTGCTGAAGTAAGGCAAAGATTTTAGCTGTTCTAATAGGTTTTTCTTGCTTTTCATAATTATGACATAAGTGTATCATAAGAGAAACGTGATGTCAAGACCAAATTACAGGCCATAAAGCTCATATATAATTCTCAAAAATTCCAGCAAAGTCGTATAATAGTGCGTCCATCTACCAGCCCAGCGTGCGAATAAACACTTTTTTTGCTGTAACTTCTTGTTTCATAAGTAATTGTGTAATTTCAAATCCCTCTTTTGAGGTTTACATAAAACTGTCTAAACCGATGCATGTGCGAGATGTAAAAATATATTTAACTCCTTCTTATTCAAATCGTTAGATTTATTTTTGCGGTCTTCT
>JAHIZC010000129.1 GCA_018814745.1 Candidatus Omnitrophota bacterium | reverse complement strand
TGAATAAAGCCCTGGATCGCTATATAAACTTCTTTGTCCCTGCTTTATATTTTCACAAATCATCAAGGGCTTATTGTTAAATCTTTCTCTCAGTCCTTTCAAGAAATTTATAAGTTTTTCTTTCTGCTCAAAAAACAATTCATGTAATACGAATGTAGCAGTTATTATATCAATATCGTCCAACTCACCACTTATATTTACAAAATCCCTTAGAATGTTTCCTTTGAAGAGCGTAATTCTTCCTTTAAGATTGCCCTCCGTTATTTGTTCGTTGCCACAATTAATCGCCTCTGCCGAATTATCTACCCCATAGCCTATAATTTCGGAGTTATTTTTACATAATTCAATCAAAAGTGTAGCAGAACCACACCCAATATCGAAAACCCTATTTAACTTACGTTTATTAATGATTCCTATTATAATAGGGAAAGGTAATAGTTTAGCAGTTTCGCCGGTACCTTTGGCTTCAAATTTTCTATTTATAACGGCATTCTTATCTACATTTTTTTCTTTTTTTAGCAATGATTCTAAATTATGAAAGATATCCTCAAATGAATATATGATGCGAAAAACGCCGCTTAACATTTCAATAATAAACTTCCCTCTTTTAGTTAAAGAGTAATCTAATTTATTCTTTTTTAATATTCTTAACGTAAATAGGTAATCGCAGAGTAACTCCAAAATTCTTTTATCAAGATTTTTCTCTTTGCTAAATAGCTCTAAGTTAACCATTCCTTTATTACTGATCTTTTCAAAAAAGCCTACATTTAGCAAACAATTTACTACATGGGTAAGGAAGAATCCCGGTATAATTTGATCTGCGGTTTTTTTTGCCTTTCCTAATCGCAATAGATAGGAAAATCCGAAGAACTTAACATTTTTAAATAGTTCAATAATATTGGAAAATAAAGCTTTCACCTTTTTCATAAGTACGGTTTTCTAAAAATGATAGTGCTTGTTTAAAAATTTACTCAATCTCTTTCCCAAAGCAATTATGGTTACAATCGGAGGTACCCCTGGAGAAACCGGCAAAACACTAGCATCACAGACGAAAAGCCCTTGTGTTTTTGTCTCCAAGTTTTTATTTACTACTTCTCCTATAGCTGCCGTGCCACCGGGATGCGCGCCTCTGGTTTTGGTAGTAATAATGGTATTAGGGGTAACCCCTGCTTTAATTAAGATTTTTTTTGAAAGTCTTACACCTTTATTTAATTTGGATTTATCTGCAGGAGTTACCTTTTTCTCTATTAAACCATTTTTATGAACTCTTCCTACAGAGTCGTCATCTATTTTTACCATAATTCCCAGCATATGTTTTCTATGCATAGTTAGTTTTAAATTTCTTCTTAAAGGTAAAGGGATAGTTGAGGCTAAAGCAAAACGGTTATCAATGAAAGGAGATAGAACAAATCCCTTATGGTTGCTTATAGCTGCCATCGGAATCTCATTGGTTAATCCTTTATCTTCGGTTAGTCCAATTGTTACGTTAAAAAGGTCTAAAAATAATTTCCGTCCTGCTTTAATTCCAGAATTTTGTAAAATAATAGGTGTTTCAATTCCACCCGCTGCAAGGATTATAATCTTTGCGAATAACTTTATTTTTAGGCCAATTTTATTAGTGCACTCTATTCCTATAGCCTTTCCCTTAGAAACTATGACCCTCTTAACGTCAATTCTCGTTAATAAAGAAGCCCCCTTTTTTTGAGCCTTTTTCAAATATTCTAAAGCACTCCATTTTGCCTCTTTATTACAACCTAGATAACAATTTCCACACATAATACATTTTCCAAAATTTATAAATTTTGGCATCGGTTTCATCGTTATGCCGAGACTATTCGCTGCTTTGATGATCTCTTTAGTGCCTTTACCAAGATATCTGTTAGGGACAGATTTAATAGCCAGTTCTTTTTCAGTCTCACGAAATTCATCTCTTAGATCTATACCCATTTTTTTGAATTTTTTTTCCAGTGACCTTACCCCGTTTGCACAGCTTACAACCGATGTCCCCCCGGCCATTATTGTCCTGTAGTAAAAAATTCCCTCTTTTGTTTTGCTTCTTAAACCTTGCCTATCATAAAATTGAAGACCATTAATTACTGAACCGAGTTGTTTTTCTGAAAAATAACGGCCCTTTTCTACAATCAAAATCTTTTTCCCACCCCCAGCTAATTCTTTGGCTATAGTAGTTCCACCTACCCCTGAACCGACGATAATTATATCAGCACTTAATTCCATTTTTTGATCTATAGCCTGCTTTTTTTATGCAATTTATTGTTGAATTATCAACCAGTCTATTACCCCAGTAAAAATCAGATACCTCAAAACCGTGTTTAATGCCCAGGTTTCTTATCTCTTCTATTTTAGCAGCTGTTATGTTCCCTCTTCCAAAACTAAACTTTTCAAACCTCTTTTCTAAAGCCAGAATAATAGACTCTGCGAAACAACCGTAAATAGTATCCGCTGCCGGTAAACCGATATCAATAGGAAATTTAATCGGTGTAGGTGATTTTGTTAGGCCACCGGAGAAAACTAAAATGTCATCCCGGCTTGTTTCTGAATATGAGATATTCTTAGGGTAGCCTACGTCGCAGATTATTGCCCCGGGTTTAAACCAGTCAATTTGAAGGATTGAGGAAGTAGCGCTTGCAGCAGCAATAATAATATCGGCATCCTTAACTGCTTTTTCATTGTCAGTAGTAGCTATGATTTTTGCCTTACGTTCTTTAGATAATTCTTTACCCAGGCGCTTGAGATTTGATTTTGTTCTGCCGGTTATAATAAGCTGGTTAACCTTGCTTACTAATACCCGGGCACAGCCACTTCCGATATCTCCTGTACCACCGATTATAGCTACTTTTGCTGCCCCGAGGTCAATTTCTAAAAGCATGCTCGCCTTTACTACTCCATCAATTACCATTGCGGCAGTAAAGGTGTTGCCGCTTGTAACAGGTACATCAACTTCTTCTGTTATCTGGATTCCGATTCTTTCTGCTACTATTGAGGTAAAACCACCCAAACTGACTATTCCTACTCCGTGCTTCTCTGCAATCTTACAGCCTCTAACTACTTTAGAGAATATTGACCAGATGTCTCTTTCCATCATATCCGGAATGAATGTAGCTACTATAAAACATCCATTAACGGATTGTCCGGTTCGAGATTTAAAATCTACGATATCATAGAGTTTAAAGGAAGGAGTAATATTGAAAAGCTGCCCGATAAACTCCCTTGAAGGCATTTTAAAGCTGGGGTTTAGCATCTTCAGGCATTTATCGAGATGGTTAAAGTTGTATAAATGGCCGATAATACCGAAACCAGCTATTTTATTAGTATCTCCTTTTCGGTAACTGGCATATTTTGTTGAAATCAAACGGCGTTCTACAGAGCTCAGTATTGCCTCAAAGTTAAGGGTAAGCATCTGTTTAACGTAAGAATCGGCAAACTCGGTAATTGCCGGGATGCCGACTTTTAAGTCAACATTTACATCTACCTGGGTACCTTGCGGATGTTTGGAGAATCTCCACTCTCCTTTGAATAGGCTTAAATCTCCTCCTATGGCTTTAAATGCGATATAGTTTTCTTTAAGTACAAGAGTGTCTTCTTCAGTCCAGCTGATTGGTATTTGATTGATCTGCACACGCCATTTAGTGAACAACTTATGCTTTGTTTTTTTTAGGACTGATACCTCTTTTATGGAAGGCACAAATGCAGGGAAGTCTTTTACTTTTGTGATTAGGCGGATAACTTTCCATTTTTCTGCGGGCAGAATACGCGAAACTTTTATATGGATTAAATCTTTATCCGGCATGCATCATCTCCTGTATTCTGTTCTTGACTTCGAAAATACCTTCCTGTAGGGCCAGGTCATCTATTACATCCGTAAACTCTTTTGATAAAAACGTCGGTTTTCCTATTTTTACTTTTATGCGTGCAAATCTCGAGAATACAGTTCTTTTTGAGAGGACATCATATCCTCCCAGGATTGCGCAAGGTACAATCGGCCTGCCTGTTTTAATTGCCAATAGCGCTGCTCCTCTTCTGAATTCTGTGAGTTTGCCGTCCTCAGAACGCTTTCCCTCCGGGAATATGCCGATGAATTTATCTTTCATCAGTAAATCAATTGCCCTTTTTGATGCCTCACCCGTAGGAAGTGTTCTCGTAATCGCCATCAACCATCGTAACCAGGGGTAGCTAAAAAGAGACCTCATCGTTATCCAGTAGATCTTTCTAGGTATTGCAGCCCCAACCAGCACAGGGTCGAGATAACTGCTATGATTAGCAACTACTATAAAGTTGGTTTTGCTAGGCAAGTTCTCCAACCCTTCTACCTTAAACCTAAAGATCAGTTTCAATATCGCTATAACTATAGGCCTGGCTATATAATAGAACATATCCCCTTAAGTTATATAACGTTAGCTATTTTTTGTGAGAATTAGACTCAAGGTTATAGGCGACCTTTTCCTTAATCCAGCTCTCGATGTGTTTTTTCTGGAATCTCCAATCTGTCCCGATCTTAAAAGCAGGGATTTTGCCTTCGCGGGCATACCTGTGGACAGTGAGAGGATGTAGATTAAGGTAGTCAGCAACTTCCTTGGTAGTCCAAATCTCTTTATTATTTCTGTTCATATTGCCTCATTCCTTGTTCATATCTAGGTAAATTACATATATACTAGTAAAATTAAGGCTTGTCAAGTCATATCTAGACATACAATAAAAACACCTGATCCCTAAAAAGGAACCAGGTGTAATGTATGGTTTTTGCTATATATTATTCTATTGCAGCTAAGGTATCTCCGGGCTTAACCGTGTCTCCCTCCTGAAAGAAAATCTCTGTAACTGTTCCAGTGGCAGGACTTGGAAGATTAAATGTGGCCTTATCAGTAGCCAACTCTACCAGATCATCCTTCTCATTTACCTTCTCCCCTACTTTAAAATACCAGTAGGACAGCGTTGCCTTTTCAATTCCTTCACCCAAATCAGGTAAAACTACCTTTGTCATCTCCTCGCCTCCTCCATTAATGGGGCCGTCTTTACTCCCAAAGCAGAAGCGTCTTTGGAGCCAAAGCTAAGGCTGCCCCCGAATCTGCGTATTAAGTCATTTTTTAAGTCTGTTATAGCTATATGCCTGCCTAACTCTTTTTCTAAACAAGTCATCTCTATATCTAAGCCGCATGGCGTAATTAACTTAAAATTTGCCAAATCTTCGGATTTGATATTAATACTTACTCCATGATAGGTTATCCAATTCTTAACCGTAATGCCAATAGAAGCTATCTTTTTATTACCAACCCAAACCCCTGTAAGGCCAGGCCGCCTCTCGCTAGTTATTCCAAAATCTTTCAGGGAGTTAATAGTTATTTCTTCTAATTGCCTAAGATACCAATGAATGTCTTTTTTTAGATAATTAAGATTAAATATGGGGTAAATTGTAAGTTGTCCCGGGCCGTGGTAAGTTACGTCTCCACCTCTTTCTATTTCAAATACCCGAATTCCTTTAAAGGCTAATACTTTATTCGAGCATAGAATATTATCTCTATTCGCACACCGCCCTAGAGTGATTACCGGATAATGCTGGCAGATTATTAATGCTGAATCAATATAGCCATGCTTTACAGCTTTAAAGGCCTCTTTTTGAAAATACCATGCCGGTTTAAACTGAATTAAACCCAGGTCGAATATTTTACAATCCATATTTAGTGTTTGAGCGCTTCCTCAATCGACTCAGATAGCGTGGGATGGGCAAAGATAGTATCTTTGATTTGAGAAGATTTTAAATGAGTAGATACTGCAAGGGCTAATACGGCGATTAATTCCGTTGCTTTAGGGCCGATTATCGAAGCGCCTAATACCTGATCTGTCTTGCTATTGGAAATGATTTTGACAAAACCATCGGTTTCGTCCTGTATGCGCGCCATCCCGGATGCCAGGAAATCAAATTTGTTTATTTTGATATCTATACTTTTGTTTTTCGCGTCCTCTTCACTCAAGCCTACGCTGGCAATCTCCGGATCAGTAAAAATGCAGCTAGGTACGTTTGTGTTGTCTGCTTTTTTGGAATTAGCAGGTTTAGCAATATTTTCAGCAGCCACTGTTCCCTGGTAAGCTGCATAATGGGCAAGCATAGTTTTTCCGGTGCAGTCACCGGCAGCGTAAATATTATCTACACTAGTTTTTAAGTAATCATCGACGATAATTTTATTCTTTTCAAGTTTCACACCGATTTTTTCCAGTTCTAAGTTTCCTGCGTTAGGGGTCCTTCCGATACAAAGCAACACTAAATCATAGTTACTTAAGTCTACAGTGGTGGCATCTGTATTTGTACTTATCTTAATCCGCTTCTTTTTAAGTAGCGATTCTATTTTTCTAGCTACTTCATTATCTACTCCGGGTAATAGTTGAGGCATCATCTCTACTATTGAAACTTGAGCCCCAAGATTAGAGAATAGACTGGCGAATTCGCATCCTATAACCCCACCTCCAATTACCAGTAGATTCTTCGGAGTTTCTTTTATTTTTAAAATATCATCGCTTGAGACTACTTTTTTTCCGTCAAATTTTAGATTCTTAAGTTCTATCGGCATAGATCCACAAGCGATGAGAATGAATTTTGTTTTAATATTCTGATCACCTACTTGAATTTCTTGATTACTGAGTATTTTAGCTTCAGCGTTTATATAATCAATACCTTTAAGTAAGAATTGCATTCCTTTTTGCAGCTGCTTTACGATTGTATTTTTTCTTTCCTGGATTTTAGCGAAGTTAGGATTTGGATTATTTCCTTCGATTCCAAAACTCTCAGCCTTCTTAGATATAGAATAAACCTTTGCAGAATGGATTAATGCCTTAGTAGGTATGCAGCCGGCATTTAGACATGTTCCACCGATATGTGATTTTTCGATTAAGCAGACCTTAAGGCCCAATTCTTTGGCTTTTAAAGCTGCATTGAATCCTGCCCATCCGGCTCCGATTATAGTAAGGTCGTAGTTCATAAAGGTAAAAGCTCTATGCTTTTTCTAACTGCTTCCGCAGATTTTTTCAATGTTTCTAGTTCTGTTTTATTTAATTCTAATTCAATAATTTTCTCTATCCCTTCTCTTCCGATACGACAGGGTACACCGATACACAGATCATTTATACCGTATTCTCCGTCGAGGTATGTACAAACTCCAATAGTTCTTTTTTCGTTTTTCACTATACATTTAACTAAAGCAGTTATTGCCGCAGAAGGCGCAAAATAAGCACTACCGCTGCCTAATAGTGATACAATTTCAGCACCCCGGCCAATGGTTTTGTCTACCAGGGCATGAGTTTTTTTATCGTCCGAATATTCTTCTAAGCTTACCCCTTTTATTGTAGTGAATCTAGTTAAAGGGATCATCCCCTGTCCGTGGCTTCCGATAACAGATGTTTCGATATCAGAAAACGGAATATTAAGCTCTTTACTGATTAAGTTAGCAAATCTCGCCGCATCAAGGCTGGCACCCATGCCAATTACTTTACCGGATTTAAAGCCGGTGAGCGTGAGGGCAAAGTAAGTCATTAAATCAAGTGGGTTTGTGACAACTATAATGATTGATTCCGGAGCTAACTTTTTTATATTTTCGCAGACATCTTTTAATATCAGCGCATTTTTGCTTACTAAATCCTCGCGGGTCATTCCGGGTTTCCTAGGTAGGCCAGCAGTAATTACAACGATATCAGAAATTTTAATACTATTGATATCATCGCTTCCTTGTATATTGTAGGGGATTTTTAGGGTTGAGCGGGCATCTTCTAAATCAAAGGCTTTACCTTGAGCCAAGCCTTTAACCACATCTACCAGGATGATTTCGCCAAGCCCTTCCTGAGCAAGACGCATCGCTGTGGTACTTCCAACATTTCCCGCTCCGATTATACTTATCTTCATTTACTATTATGTGAGATGGGAGATGATCGCGTCGGCCATCTCTTTAGTGCCCACTGCCGAAGGGTCATCTCTGGTTGGTTTTAAATCATAGGTTACAGATTTACCTTCAGCTAAAACCTCTCTGATTGCGTTCTCTAATCTATCCGCAGCTTTATCCTCTTTGATGTATCTTAACATCAATACACCGGATAAAATCATCGCCGTAGGATTTACTTTATTTTTGCCTTTATATTTAGGGGCAGAGCCGTGTACAGCTTCAAAAACCGCCATCTCTTCGCCGATGTTAGCTCCCGGGGCAACACCTAAACCACCCACAAGCCCGGCGCATAAGTCAGAAAGTATATCGCCGTATACATTAGGCAGCACTAATAGATCAAAATTATGCGGCTTCTGCACCAGCTGCATACACATGTTATCAACGATCATTTCCTCGAAAGCGACCTTTCCCTCATATCGTTTTGCTACCTCTCTGGCAGATTTAAGAAAAAGTCCGTCGGAAAACTTCATTATATTCGCCTTATGTACGGCTGTAACCTTCTTTCGGTTGTATCTTAAAGCGTATTCAAAAGCAAATTTAACTATTCTTTCCGAGGCGAATTTAGAGATCGGCTTTATCGAGATGCCTGAATCAGGCCGGATTTTCTTTTTAGTATATTTTTCTATACTCGATATAATTTCTTTGGTTTCGGGCTTTCCTTGCTCAAATTCGATCCCGGCATATAAATCTTCACTGTTTTCTCTGACTATAACCAGATCAATATCTTTGTAGTAACTTTTTACTCCGGGATAAGATTTCGCCGGCCTTAGGCAGGCATATAAATCCAGAGCATGCCTGATCGCTACATTAACTGAACGGAACCCTTCCCCGATAGGAGTAATAATCGGCCCTTTTATGGCGGCCTTATTCTTTTTTATGGAGTCTAAGACGGCTTGTGGCAGCAGCTCACCGGTTTTGTCTTTTGCATCCTGCCCGGCAATTGCTAGATCCCATTCAATTTTAACCCCTGTTGCCTCAATACATCTTCTTGCCCCCTCAGTTACTTCAGGGCCGATTCCATCACCAGGTATAAGTGTTATCCTGTGCACCATTATATTTTTAACTCCCCGTGTTTTTTAATATAGTTCACTATTCCCCCCCCTTCTAACAATTCCTGCATAAACTTAGGAAAGGGATTAATTTTTAAGTTAATGTCTTGAGTGATGTTTTTAACAATACCTTGATCCAGGTCAACTTCCAGCTCATCCTTGTCGCTTATCTTATCGGTGTCCGTTTCGATCAAGGGTAGTCCGATATTAAAACTGTTTCTGTAAAATATTCTGGCGAATTGCTTGGCGAGAACCGCTGTTATTCCTGCTTCTTTGATTACCAGCGGCGCCTGTTCCCGGGATGAGCCCATACCAAAATTATTACCGGCTACCAGTATAGACTTTCCTGGTTTAATCTTTTTGGTAAAGTCAGGATCAATATCCTCCATTAAGTGTTTAGATAATTCTTTGATATCTGTTATGGAGAATTTGTATCTTCCGGAGATAATAGAATCCGTGTTTATATCATCTCCTAATTTTATTGTTGAACCCTTCAGAATCACCCCGTTAGAAATCCTCCCTCCAAATTATTTCGCGTTTTCCCCGATTAATATAATTTCTAACGGGGATCACAGCTGTTTGAATTCCTCCATATTCTTAACTTTAGACATAGCGGTATCTAAAGTAACAATTCCTTTTTGAGTTAGTTCCTTCAGGCATTTATCCATGGTTTTCATACCGTATTTGCTTCCTGTCTGCATAAGGGTGGGGATCTGTTCTATTTCCTGCTCACGGATAAGGTTTCTAATCCCGGGGGTTGCGACCATGATTTCCGTAGCGAGTACTCGCCCCTTACCGCTAGCATGCGGAAGCAGCAACTGAGATACAACACCCTGCAATGAATCTGCTAACTGGAGTTTAACCTGTTGTTGTTGATGCGGCGGGAAGACGTCAATAATTCTCTCGACGGTTTGCGGGGCATCAGGGGTATGCAGAGTTGCTAAAACCAGGTGTCCTGTTTCTGCGGCTGTTAAGGCAGTTGAGATAGTTTCTAAATCACGCATCTCTCCTACTATAATTACATCCGGATCCTGCCTTAAAGCGTGCCTTAGGGACTGGGCAAAAGAGCGTGTATCTGAGTATACTTCTCTTTGTTTGATAACACTCTTTTTATTGGAATAGATAAACTCAATTGGATCTTCGATAGTGATAATCAGGCATTCTCTTTCACTATTAATCAGATTCACAATTGCTGCCAGGGTTGTAGTTTTTCCAACGCCGGTTGGGCCGGTAACTAAGACTAAGCCATTGGGTTTACGAGCAAGCTCCAGTACCATAGGAGGTAATCCCAGGTCAGCTAAGCTGGGTACTTCCAGAGGAACGCGCCTAAAAGCTGCTTCTACTGACCCCCTCTGTATGTGCACGTTGACTCTGAATCTGTCAAGTCCGGGCAGAGCAAGCGAAAAGTCCAGCTCTAAGTCGCGCTCAAGCATCTCTTTCTGCACATCAGTCAACACAGCGTATATAGCGGTCTTCAGGCTCTGTTTGGTTAATTTCGGGTGGTCAGTCCGGTATAATTTTCCGTCGATACGCAAAATAGGAGGTTCGTTTTCAGTGATGTGTAAGTCTGAGGCACTATTTTCGATACAGAGCAAAAGCATTTTTCTGATTTCCATAATATCATCCTTATAAATAAGTTCTCGGGTCTGTAATTTTTCCGTTAATCGCCGAAGCCACTACAGTTGCTGGTGATGCAAGATAAATAAAGGCGTTGGGATTACCCATTCGGCCTTTAAAGTTTCGGTTAGCGCTTGAGATTACTGTTTCTCCGTCTGCGGGTATGCCGTTGTGCGTTCCTACACAAGGGCCGCAACCCGGAGCGACAACTACTCCTCCTGATTTAACAAAAATATCGATAAAGCCTTTTCTTAAAGCCTCAAGATATATCGCTTTAGAACTGGGAGCAATGATTAATTTAACTCCGCTGGCCACTCTCTTTGACTTTAAAATTCTTGCCGCAACTTTGAAATCTTCTATCCGTGCATTGGTGCAGGTACCTAAAAAAGCTTCGTTTATCTCGACACTCTTTAATTTATCGATTGAGACAACGTTATCCACGTTATGCGGCATAGCTACCTGCGGTGTGAGTTTTGATATATCAAATTCATGGGTAGCTTCGTACGATGCAGCATCATCTGAGGAGACCGTTTCTATATCACTAGGGGAGACTCCCCTTGCAGTCAACCAATCCTTAGTTATTTTATCCTGCGGCATAAATCCTACTTTCGCACCCATTTCAACCACCATATTGCAGATAGTAAACCTTCCGTCCATACCTAATTTATCAATTACCGGGCCAAGAAACTCTATTGCCTTATAAGTTGCACCGTTTGATTTAAGTTCGGAAATTATATGCAGTATGATGTCTTTGGCGAATATGCCTTTCGGAGTCCTCCCTTTTACGGCTATCTTTATGGTTTGAGGAACCTTAAACCAATTTTTTCCCGTCGATAAAGCAACCGCTAGATCCGTAGAACCAACACCCGTAGAAAAAGCACCCAATGCGCCGTAGGTACAGGTGTGTGAATCAGCACCCAAGACCAGGCTTCCCGGAAGGATATCCCCTGATTCAGGAATCACCTGATGGCACACTCCACAGCCGATATCGTAAAGCTTAGTACCGTAATCTTTAGCGAAATTCCGCATTTTTTTATGGATTCGCGATACACCCTCGTTAGGAGACGGTGCGCTATGGTCTATGACCATACAAAAATTTGCT
>JAHIZC010000128.1 GCA_018814745.1 Candidatus Omnitrophota bacterium | reverse complement strand
ATGGAGTTTTATCTGAAGATGGCTAAATTGCATCTTAAGACCTCCCAATTAGTTGCTTTTGGCTCGACGCGTAAGGTCAATACTAAGGCAGCGCAGGATCCGAACCTGAAAGCTCTGCTTAAGTCTAAAGCGAAAATCGCCACTATTTTTGGAAAAACCTGGGATCTGCACATAGAAGATGTTTTGAAGACTTCGCTGGAAGAGAATCTGGATATGATCAGAGATTCAGTAAGTTTTCTGGTCTCCAATGGGCTTACAGTATTTTATGACGCCGAACATTTTTTTGATGCATATAAAGCTAATCAAGATTACAGCTTAAAGTGCCTGCTTGCCGCAGAGGAGGCAGGAGCAGGAGCGGTGATTTTGTGTGATACTAACGGAGGCAGCATTACTTCCCAGATTTCAAAAGTAATCAGGGAGATCCGTCCTAAGATTAAGGTTTGGTTAGGTATCCATTGCCATAATGACGCAGATCTAGCGGTAGCAAATTCGCTCGCAGCGGTTGAGGCAGGAGTTGAGATGGTGCACGGAACGATCAATGGTTATGGTGAGCGCTGCGGGAATGCAAACTTGATTCCGATTATCGCCAATCTTAAGCTGAAGCTTGGCGTTGATTGTATCTCAGACGAGAAGCTCAAGGAATTGACCAAGGTCTCTCATTTTATCAGCGAAGTAAGCAATATGAAACAGAGGGCTGATCAGCCCTACAGCGGGTCTTCTGCTTTTGCCCATAAAGGCGGCGTACATATCAATGCCGTAATGAAGAATCCTAAGACATATGAACATATAGAACCAAGCTTGGTGGGGAATAGGCGGAGAATTTTAGTATCTGAATTAGCGGGAAAGACAGGGGTGTTGATCCGCGCAAAGGGTTTAGAGCTGGATTTGAGTAAGGATGATCCCAAGACAAAGAAGATTTTGAAATTAGTGCAAAAGTTGGAACACGAGGGATATCATTTTGAAGCTGCCGAGGGATCCTTTGAATTACTGATGAAGAAGGCTTTGAAGAAGTATAAAAAATTCTTTGAACTGCAGGGTTTTAAAGTAGTGGTGGAGAAGCAGTCTGATAAAAAGATTACCTCTGAAGCAATAGTCAAAATAAAAGTGAAGGGGGTTAGAGAGCATACCGCTGCCGAAGGCGATGGCCCGGTGAATGCGCTGGATAATGCCTTGAGAAAGGCACTGAAGGATTTCTATCCCACTCTTTCTAAGATGCATCTTTCAGATTTTAAAGTGCGGGTTTTAGATGAGAAGGTGGGAACCGCAGCCAAGGTGAGGGTATTGATTCAATCGCAGGATGAGACAGATACCTGGAGTACTATCGGCGTACATGAAAATATCATCGAGGCTTCCTGGCAGGCTTTGGTAGATAGCGTAGAATATAAACTCTTAAAAGATAAATTGCAATGATAAATGAGATTCCTTCCCGCTATAACCCCAAGGAAACAGAAGACAGATGGTATAAGGTATGGGAAGAAAATAATTACTTTTCTGCAAAAGCAAACCCTTCTAAAAAACCATTCTCTATAGTCATTCCTCCCCCTAACGTAACGGGAATCCTCCACATGGGGCATGCTTTAAATAACACGATTCAGGATATTTTGATTAGGTACCATCGGATGAATGGCGAAGAATCGCTTTGGATGCCGGGGACTGACCATGCGGGTATTGCAACGCAGAATGTTGTAGAGAAGGCTATTGCTAAGGAGGGTTTAAGCCGCAAGGATTTGGGAAGAGATAAGTTTATCGAGCGGGTCTGGCAGTGGAGAGAAGAATAAGGTTCAACGATAATCCGCCAGCTTAAAAAGTTAGGCGCATCCTGCGATTGGCAGCGCACGCGCTTTACTATGGATCAGGAGTATTCCGATGCAGTGCTTGAGGTGTTCGTTAAATTATATGAAGAAGGATTGATCTATCAGGGAAATTATATCATCAACTGGTGTCCGCGTTGTCAAACTGCGCTTTCAGACGAAGAAGCTCCGCACAGAGAGTTAAAGGGCAATCTTTACTATTTAAAGTATCCTTTTAAGGATGATCCGGATAATTTTGTAGTTGTAGCTACCACTAGGCCGGAGACGATGCTGGGAGATACTGCGGTTGCGGTTAACCCCAAAGATAAGCGGTATAAAAAGTTTATCGGCAAGACCTTGCTCTTACCTTTAGTTAGCAGGGAGATAAAGGTAATTGCCGATAATATGGTAGATGTGAAATTCGGGACCGGAGCGGTAAAGGTCACTCCGGCACATGATCCTAATGATTATCTCTTAGGTAGGAAACATAAATTAGAGTTTGTAAACGTGATGTATCCTGACGCCAGGATGAATGAGAATGCCGGCGATTATTCTGGATTGGATAGATTTGAAGCGAGAGAGGTAATTTTAAAGGATTTAAAAGAGAGAAATTTATTGGATAAAACCGAAGACCATCAGTTATCCGTAGGGCATTGTTACCGTTGTCATACAATAATCGAGCCATATTTATCTAAACAATGGTTCGTTAAAATGAAACCATTATCCAAACCCGCATTGGATGTGGTAAGGAAGGGAAAGATTAAATTTTATCCCGAGCGTTGGAGGAAAGTATATCTGAACTGGATGGAGAATATCCAGGATTGGTGTATTTCCAGACAAATCTGGTGGGGGCATAGACTGCCAGTTTATTATTGTAGAAGCTGTCAGCTGTCCCATGCCTGCCGGCAGGCAGGAGCTGTCAGCTGTCAGCAAAAGCAGAAAGCAGAAAGCTGAAGGCTGAAAGCTCGAAAGGAATCATTGTTTCTAAGATCAAGCCAGATAAGTGTCCAGAATGTGGTTCGGTTGATATTTATCAAGACGAAGATGTCTTGGATACCTGGTTTTCAAGCTGGCTTTGGCCGTTCGCAACTTTTTATTGGCCCTTTTTAACGCAGATTCCCGCAAATCAAACGCAGATTAACGCAGATAAATCATCTGCGGATATCTGTGTGCAATCTGCGAAAATCCGCGTTCAGAAAGCTGACTTAGATTATTTTTATCCTACATCTGTTTTGGTTACTGCCCCGGAGATAATCTTTTTTTGGGTCGCGCGGATGATCATGGCAGGGTTACACTTTATGAAAGATATTCCCTTTAAAGACGTCTATATCCACGGAACTGTCAGAGATATAGAGGGTAAAAAGATGTCTAAGTCTCTGGGGAATGCAATCGATCCTTTAGAGATTATTGATGAATACGGAACGGATGCCCTGCGTTTTAGTTTGATTTCCATAACATCACAGGGGCAGGATGTATTTTTATCAAAGGAGAGGTTTGAGCAGGGTAGGAATTTTGCCAACAAAATTTGGAATGCCTCTAGATTCATTATGATGAATCTAGACCAAGATAATATCAATAAGGATCTATGTAAATTTTTTAAGCAAGAGGACCTGGATTTGGTCAACCGATGGATATTAAGCAGGTTTTATTCGCTGCTTAGGCAGGTAGATAAAAACTTAAAGCAATACAGGTTTAATGAGGCCGCGAACATGCTTTATAGTTTCTTCTGGCATGAGTTTTGCGATTGGTACCTGGAGTTGACTAAACTTAATATAAAGCTCACCCAAAATCAAGTGGTGATGTATAAGGTCTTAGAGAAATTCCTACGGGTGTTACATCCCTTTATGCCCTATATCAGCGAGGATATCTGGAGTAAGATCAATCCTCAAGCCGGCTCGATTATGAATCAGTCTTTACCGCACATACAAGAGGAGTTAATTGACAAAAAATTAGAGCTAGAGGCGCAATCAATCTTTGATATCATCACTCAAGCGAGAAATCTCCGTAAGGCTATAGATTTAAAGAGTGATGCGAAAGTAAAGGTCTCGATTTATTCACACTCTAAGAGCAAGGCCGAATTAATAAGAAAAAATTCTAATCTGATTATCAGCCTGGCGAGATTAGAGGGCCTGGAATTGCAAAGTTCCAGCAAGAGGCCTCAGGGGACAATTAGTGCCACAGGAGAAGAGATTGATATATATCTTCACTTTGCGGGTTTGCTTGATATAGAAAGAGAGAGGCGGAAACTTGGAGATAAGATCTTAGAGATTAAGAAGGCGCTTGAGTCTAAAGAAAAGATGCTTGAGAACAAAAATTTTATCAAAAAGGCTCCTCGGGAAGTCGTAGAGAAAGAGAAAGAGAATAAGGAAAAATTAAGTGATCAGTTGAAACGTTTAAAGCTGATGTCTGATGAGCTAAATTAAGAAAATGGATCTAGAAAAAATAGTAAAGAACGCATTAAAGGAAGATATCGGGTCAGGGGACATCACCACAAACTCAATCGTGCCTGGAAGTAAGGTAGTAAAGGCTGTGCTTCTGGCTAAAGAGGATTGCGTGGTTTGCGGCCTGGGTACCTTTCTATTAGCATTAAGGTCACTGGATAAAAATATCAAATTTAAGAACTTGGTATCTGACGGTGATTGGGTGAAGAAAGGTAAGCAGATCGCCAGAATCTCTGGTTGTGCTAGAGCTATATTGACTGCGGAGAGGGTTGCTTTGAATTTCTTTAGCCACCTTTGCGGGATCTCTACAATCACCAGGAAATATGTTTTAGCAGTGAAGGCTTACAAAGCAAAGATTCTTGATACACGCAAGACTATCCCCGGGCTGCGTATTTTAGAAAAGTATGCGGTAAGGATTGGCGGCGGATTTAATCATCGGTCCAGCCTGGATGAAATGTTATTAGTGAAGGATAATCATCTAAAGGTTCTAGGTTCTAGGTTCTGGGCCCTGGGCTTTGGAAAAAATATAAAGGGGATTAAGACAGAGATAGAGGTCAAGAGATTAAGCGAGTTTAGTAAAGCCATGAAACTTCAACCCGATATAATCATGTTAGATAATATGAGTATAGAAGATATGAAAAAGGCAGTTAAAATCAGAAACAGCCTATTACCTAAAACCTGCAACCTAACACCTCAATTAGAAGCTTCAGGCGGAGTGAGCTTAAAGAATGTCAGAAAGATCGCTTCTGCCGGCGTAGACCTAATCTCTGTCGGAGAATTAACCCACTCTGCCCCTTCAGTTGATATAAGCCTAGAGATTCTTTGATGGATAAGTTTAAATTAGTCTCGCATTATAAACCTTGCGGTGATCAGCCCAGGGCGATTGAGGAACTGAACAAGTCGATCGCTTCCGGGGGCAACTTTAATACGCTTTTGGGGGTAACCGGCTCGGGTAAGACATTTACATTGGCTAATCTGATCGCTAAGGTCAATCTGCCGACCCTGGTGATTTCCCATAATAAGACTCTTGCCGCTCAACTCTACGCGGAATTTAAAGAGTTTTTCCCAGATAACGCCGTAGAATATTTTGTCAGTTATTACGATTATTACCAGCCGGAGGCCTACGTACCTTCTACGGATACCTACATAGAAAAGGATGCTTCGATTAACGATAGGCTGGATCGCCTCAGGTTATCATCCACCAGCTCACTTATGTCAAGGAATGATTGTTTAATCGTCGCTTCAGTATCCTGTATTTACAATCTCGGTTCTCCTGAGGATTATCGGGAGCTGCTGGTTTTTCTTGAAAAGGGCCAGACTATCTCTCGGGATGAATTGATCGCCAGATTAGTCCGGATACAGTATGAAAGGAATGATTATGAATTCATTCGCGGCAAGATTAGGGTAAGAGGAGACGTGGTTGAAGTATTCCCTTCTTATTTAGAGAAAGCTTTACGTATAGAATTCTTTCAAGATAAGATTGAGAAGATATCCGAAATAGATCCTCTAACAGCAAATACCTTGAATTTAATCGAGAAAGTCGCAGTATACCCGGCTAAGCATTTCATCGTATCCGGCCAGAGAGTAGAGTCTGCGCTTGAATCTATAGAGTCAGAGCTAAAAGAGAGATTAAATTTTCTAAAGAGCGAAAATAAACTTTTAGAAGCCCAGCGCCTTGAATCCCGCACGCGCTATGATATAGAGATGATCAAGGAGATCAGTTATTGTCACGGAATCGAGAATTATGCCAGGCATCTCTCCGGCAGGGAGCCGGGCAGCCGGCCGTATTGCTTAATCGACTATTTCCCTAAGGATTTCCTGACGATCATTGACGAATCGCATGTGACTATACCGCAGATCAGGGGGATGTATGAAGGTGACCGCGCCAGGAAAGAGATATTGGTCGATTACGGTTTTAGGCTGCCCTCCTGTTTAGATAACCGTCCATTGAAGTTTAATGAATTCAATGATTTTAATAAAAGAATAGTTTTTGTCTCGGCTACACCTAATCAGTACGAGATCAAAAAAAGTAAAGGCAGGGTGATTGAGCAGATTATCCGTCCTACCGGCTTAATTGACCCTGAGATTATTCTTAAGCCCAGCGAAGGACAGATAGAAGACTTGATCAAAGAGGTAAAGTTGAGGGCCAAGATAAACGAGCGGGTGCTGGTGACGACTTTAACTAAGAGAATGGCCGAGGACTTGACGTCTTATTTACAGGAGAAGGGGCTCAAGGTAAAATATCTGCACTCTGAGATCAAGACTATCGAAAGGTCGAAAATATTGAGGGAATTAAGAGAAAAGAAATTCGATTGTCTTGTGGGGATAAATCTCCTTAGGGAGGGACTGGATTTACCTGAGGTGTCGCTGGTCGCTATTTTAGATGCTGATAAGGAGGGCTTTCTGCGTTCGGCGACCGCTTTGATACAGGTTGCAGGACGCGCCGCCCGCAATATTAACGGTAAAGTGATTATGTACGCAGATAATATCACCGGTTCGATGAAGAGGGCGATCGATGAAAGCAGCCGCAGGCGCAAGATGCAGCTGGAGTTTAATAAAAAGAATAAGATTATCCCTCAGACGATCAGAAAGGCGATAAAGCAGGGAATCGAAGGCCTGGAGGAGGCGCAGGATTTTGTGATGCAGTTGACCGGAGAGAACGTAGAGGAATTTCAGTTGCATAAATATATTTCTCAATTACAATATGAAATGGAGTTGGCTGCCAGGAACTTACAATTTGAAAAAGCCGCCAAGATCAGAGATAAGATAAAAGAAATAAAAAAATGAGACTACTGGCTATAGATATAGGTAATAGTAATATAGGTATGGGTATCTTTCAAAGTAGATACTTGATAAAGAGAGTAAGTATACCGACTAAACAAAAAAATTACAAAAAAATTATAAAAAAAATATTTACCAGGTATAAGATTGATGATACAATCATTTGTAGCGTTGTTCCTGAAGCATGCCGAGTTCTTGCGCAAGATATAAAAGTATTATCCGGTAAGAGGCCGCGTTTGATCGGCAGAGGTATAAAGGTCCCGATTAAAAACCTTTATCATAATCCTGGAGAGGTTGGTTCAGACCGCCTGGTCAATGCTTATGCAGGAACGCTGCTTTATGGTTCTCCGTTAATCATTATTGATTTTGGAACTGCGGTTACCTTGGATGTGATATCGAAAAAAAGAGAGTACTTGGGCGGCATGATTTTACCCGGCCTTGATATTTCACTCGATGCACTTACTGATAGGACCGCGCTTCTTCCCAAAGTAAAATTAGAAAAACCAAGAAGTTTTATCGGCAGAGATACCAAAAGCAGCATTTTAAGCGGTATTCTCTTTGGTTTTGGAGCGTCGATAAATTATCTCAGTGATAGGACAAAAGGAATAATAGGAAAAAACGCTAAAGTGATCGGCACCGGAGGAAAAGTTAATTTTATCAAAAAGTACTGTAATCGGTTCAACAGGATAGACAATGATCTGACCTTAAAAGGGTTGTATTATATCTATCAGGTAAATTACGAAAGTGAGGTGAAGAAGTGAGGAGGCTTTTAGTGATCGGGTTATGTTTAGGGCTGTTTGGTTGCGCGTCTGCTTCCAAAGGCAGGTTGACGCAGGAAGAGATTGCTCAGCTTCATCAGGCACTCTCTCAACAAGAAGAAAAAATTAAGAGTCTGCAAGTGCAATTGCAGGAAAAAGAAGGAGAAATTAAAGAGTTAAATAGCAAGCTTGCAGGATTCGGGGTTTTTGGAGCAGAGAAGAAAGTCGAAGAAGAGGAAGCAGTTAAGTAACAATTAATTGCAAAAAAAGTCTTGACAAAAAATTTTTTTCTTTTATAATTAGCACTCCAGGATTTAGAGTGCTAAATTACGTTCAGAGTAGAAAAACAAAGAAGATTGATACTTGACATTTTCAATGTCAAATATCAAGTGCTCATTTAAGGAGGTGTAGGGAATGAATATCAAACCATTAGGGGACCGCGTGGTAATCAAGGCAT
>JAHIZC010000127.1 GCA_018814745.1 Candidatus Omnitrophota bacterium | reverse complement strand
CGGTATAGTAGCAGCGGGCATCCCAGGATGAATCCTTGCCCTAAAAAGTGCTTCAGCGGCATAAAGATTGCCTACCCCAGAGATAAATTTTTGGTCCATGAGCAGAGGCTTGATCTTAGTCTTTTTGCCCGAGAGCATCTTTTTGAATTGAGCGGAGCTTAAAGCAAAAGGTTCGGGCCCTAATTCTTGGACAAATTTCAGAGAGCGCCAATCATCGACCAGCCTTAATTCCCCGAATAGGCGCTGATCACAAAAATCTAGAATCTTCCCGTTGGATAATCTAAAACTGACACGGCTTTTTTTTGCGTTGCCTGGATAAATCAACTGGCCGGTCATCTTAAGGTGTATTGCCAGAGATTTCCCGGATGACAACTCCATGATCAATAATTTTCCTTTTCGTAAGATCTTCTTTATACTAACGTTCTTCAGCCCTTTTAAGAAAGCCGCCCTTTGAGGCTCTCTGATAACCTTAGGGTTATTTACGATCACTGCCGCAATCTTCTTGCCTATAAGCACTCTCTCTAATTCTCTCTTGATTGTTTCTACTTCCGGTAGTTCTGGCACCTATACCTCCTTAAATCGTGATCTTCTGCATTTATTTTTTATTTTTCATTTTCTTATGATAAGACTGCAACGACCTGACTCCCAAATCCTTCTTCAGCAGCGCCTCGATACCGTTGACGGTTGCCTCTGCGCCGGAAATAGTAGTAGTATAAGGTATATTGTATAGAATCACCTGCGAACGTATCTTGACCTCATCCTGCCTGGGAATTCTTCCCGAAGGAGTATTGATTACCAATTGAATTTTTCCGTCTTTCATTGAATCCAAGATATTGGGCCTGCCTTCGGCGATCTTAGATAAAACCGAAACCTTAATATTGTTCCTCTCTAAGGCAGCGGCTGTTCCTGAGGTAGCAGATATTCTAAATCCTAAATCCTGCAACTTTTTAGCGACAAACACTATCGCACGTTTATCTCTATCCCGCACGGAGATAAGCACATTGCCTTTTTTAGGTAGCTGCTGCCCCGCGGCGATCTGGCTCTTTATATAGGCCTTGCCGAAATCCTCATCAATCCCCATCACCTCACCCGTCGACTTCATCTCCGGCCCCAGAATGATATCTGAGCCGGGAAAACGGCCAAAGGGAAATACCGATTCTTTAACTGCTATATGTTTGGGAATTATCTCTTTAGTGAAACCTAAATCCTTGAGCTTCTTGCCGAGCATAATCTTTGTAGCAAGATTGGCGAGCGGAACACCGATTACCTTAGAGACAAAGGGAACCGTCCTCGATGCCCGGGGATTAACCTCTAAAACATAAACCTTTTCATCTTTAACCGCATACTGCACATTCATCAAGCCCTTTACATCTAACTCCTTAGCCATCTTATAACTAGCATCTCTGACCTTATCCAATATATTTTTAGATAGCGTATAGGAGGGCAGCGCCATCGCAGAATCACCGGAATGTATACCCGCTTCTTCAATGTGCTCGAAGATCCCGCCGATAACAAAGGTTTCACCGTCGCCGATCAAATCAACATCCACCTCAATCGCATCTTCTAAGAATTTATCGATCAGTACCGGGTGGTCTCCGGAGACCTCCGCTGCCTCGGTAATAAATTTCTCCAAAGTAGATTCATCATAGACGATCTCCATCGCCCTGCCGCCCAAGACATAGGATGGCCTGACTAAAACAGGATAACCGATCTTCCTGGCAACCTCCTTGGCTTCTTTAAAGTTAAAGGCAGTGCCGTTATCCGGCTGCAGGAGATCCAGCTTATGCAGCATCTTCTTGAATCTCTTTCTGTCTTCGGCGATATCAATGCTCTTAGCGCTTGTTCCTAAGAGATTTACCCCTGCTTCTCTCAAAGGCACGGCTAAATTAAGCGGGGTCTGGCCGCCAAATTGAACGATTACACCAATCGGCTTTTCCAGCTCGATGATATTTAAAATATCCTCCTGGGTTAACGGCTCAAAATACAGCCTATCCGAGGTATCGTAATCAGTCGAGACTGTCTCAGGGTTACAATTAACCATAATACTCTCTATCCCCTCTTCTTTCAGGGCGTAAGAGGCATGGCAACAACAATAATCAAATTCAATACCCTGACCGATACGATTCGGCCCTCCCCCTAGAATCACAACCTTCTTATTCTTACTCGGCCTGGCCTCTTCGCCACTCTCATAAGTAGAATAAAAATAAGGTTTTTTAGCAGAAAACTCGCCGCCGCAAGTATCGACTAATTTATAGACCGGCTTTAGATTATTCTTCTTACGCAACTCTCTCACTGCTTCCTCCTTGGCATTTAAAATGTAGGCCAGCTGCCGATCAGAAAATCCATCCTTCTTCGCCCTCTCTAAGAGGTCCGAAGGGATCTTGATCTCTTCGGCCTGTTTATCATTTCTGAACTTCTTGATCTCATCTTCCAACTCTACCAACTGTTTCATATTATCTATAAACCAGCGGTCGATATAAGATAACTTATAGATCTCATCAATAGTAAGCCCTGCTTTCAGTGCATACCTTATATAAAATATTCTCTCATCATTAGGTATGCGCAGTTTATCCTTGATCAACTTCAACAAACCGCCATTGGGGTTTTCTAACATTTCATCCGTGATCTTATCTTTTCCGTCGGCGCCGAAACCATAACGCGATATCTCCATCGAACGGATCCCCTTCTGAAAGGATTCCTTAAAATTCCTCCCGATCGCCATTGCCTCGCCTACCGCCTTCATCGAAGTATTCAAGACCCTCTCGGTGCGGGGGAATTTTTCAAAGGTGAACCTACAAACCTTAAACACGCAATAATCCACTGTCGGCTCAAAAAATGATGTAGTCCGTCCGGTGATCTGATTCATCACCTCCGGCAAAGTATAGCCGACGGCTAATTTGGTTGCTACTCTGGCGATGGGAAACCCGGTGGCCTTAGAAGCCAGGGCCGATGAACGCGAAAGCCGGGGATTGACTTCAATAATCACGATCTCGCCATTGTTTGGATTCTGGGCAAACTGTATATTTGCCCCGCCCCCGGAGACACCGACTCGGCGTATTATGCGCTTGGATAAATTCACAAAATTCGTATACTCCTCGGCGGTAAGAGTCTGAGCAGGAGCAACTACGATACTATCGCCGGTGTGCACACCCATCGGATCAATGTTCTCCATAGAAGTAATCATAATCACATTATCCGCGCAGTCACGCATTACCTCATACTCGATCTCCTTCCAGCCCAGCACTGACTGCTCGACTAAAACCTGATGCACCGGGCTCGTCTCCAGGCCCTTAGTAAGAGCTGTCTCCAATTCGTCCTTATTATAAGCCGTGGCTCCGCCCTTACCTCCTAAACAATATGCCGGCCTTAAAATCAACGGGAATCCGATATCCAGGCCGATTTTCATTCCTTGCTCTAACGAATTGGCGATTCCGCTCTTAGGAACACCAACGCCTATCTCCTGCATCGCTCTTTTAAATAACTCCCTGTCTTCTGCACAAGAGATCGCCTTCACCGAAGCGCCGAGCGGCTCCACTCCGTACTTCTTTAATATACCCTGTTTCATTAAGAAAAAAACCAGATTTAAACCGGTCTGCCCTCCCAAAGTAGGCAATACTGCATCCGGCCGTTCCTTGGCAATGATCTTGATCACCATCTCAATCGTTAAGGGCTCGATATAAGTTACGTCTGCCATCTCCGGATCAGTCATAATCGTCGCCGGATTTGAATTAACTAATATAGTATAATACCCTTCTTCCTTCAGGGCCTTACAGGCCTGAGAGCCGGAATAATCAAATTCACAAGCCTGTCCGATTACGATCGGGCCTGAACCGATCATCAGAATCCTCTTGATGTCTTTGCGTCTTGGCATTATCTACTCCTTTTTAAGTAAGTTAAGAATTTATGGAAGGCCGGATTTACTTCGTCAAAGCCGGGGCTTACCGGTATATACTGCACGCCGATGAATTTAAGTTTTTTGCTCTCGAACTCTTCGACCGAATGGTCATTCAGATTGAAACCGGTAATTCTTACATTTTTTAACTTGGCGATCGAATCGCCGTCGACTGCACGGGAATGATTCTGCACGGTGATATCCCCTTTATAAGACAGCGGTTTATTGATCGGGTAATTTACACCGTGATGGCCAAGCTTCAGCTTAATTATCTTAGCCCCTAAGGCAGCGGCTAAAACCTGAGCGCCGGTTGAGACACCTAATATAGGCAACCTGCCGATCAATGGCTTAATATTCTCCACCACCTCTTTTAAGCCCGCGTCTTCCTCCGGGCCGCCGGAGATCAACAGGCCTTTTGGCCTCAGGCGTAGAATCTCTCCTGCGGTTGTATTATAAGGTAAGACTGTTAATCCCAGCCCCAACCTCTCCAGTTGCTTTACAATGCTATTGGTAAGGCCTAAATCCAGAATTGCGATTTTCATTTTGGAGTTTCGCGTACCCAGATATTTGGGTTTACTCACCGATATCCTGGGCAATAAACTCTTGTCTTTAAGTTGAGTAGAATTTTTTATCTTTGCCAAGAGTGTCGTCGGATCAAAACACTTAGTAGAAATAATTCCGCGTATCTGTCCTTTATGCCTTAAGTGTACTGCCAAGGTGCGCGTATCTAAGCCGTAGATCGTCGGCAGTTTTTGCTTCTTCAAGAAATCATCCAAGCTAGACTTAGCCTGCCAGTTCGAATAGATGCGTGAGCTTTCCTTAATCGCCAGGCCCGCAAGCCATGCCCTCCTAGATTCATTGAATTTTGGGGCAACTCCATAGTTGCCGATCAAAGGATAGGTGAGTACGAGAATCTTGTTGCTTGAGGCAGGATCAGTAATCATCTCCTGATAACCTACTACTGCGGTATTAAAGATAACCTCTCCTATCGCCTCTTGGCAATGATTCAGCGCTTCACCGCTAAAACTTCTTCCGTCCTCCAACATCAAGATCGCCTTCATGCGTTACTCCTCCCTAATAGTTTTCCATTATTTTTTGTTTATACACCTAGCAACCTCTCTTAATACCTCGTCTACTGTCTCTACGTTGATCGCTCCGGGTATATCCCATGACTTCAAGCTAATCACCGGTATATCAAACTGTAGGCAATAAGCAATCTCCGAGAGCGTGCCTGCTTCTCCCGGAAGAGCGATCACCACATCCGCAGATTTAACTACTAGAACATTCCTGGCCAAACCAAGGCCAGAGGGAATGACTATATCTACAAATTGGTTAGCATCCTCCTTATTATAACTTGGGATAATGCCTAATGTTACTCCACCACCAGCTTTAAATCCCTTACAAACCGCCTCCATTACTCCACCTAAGCCGCCACAAACGAGTATGTCCGCCACTTCTACAAGCTTTTTGCCTAAATCTTGGGCAATTTGCTCCACTTCAGCACTACAAATATGCCCGCCTATGACACTTATAACTTTCTTTTTCATAACTAACCCCCTAATTCCAATGCGGGTTTGGAACTGGTTTGTCTCCTTTTTAGGTTCGCCTCCTGTACAACAAATCTAGTGCCCCTGACAGGAGTCGAACCTGTAAGACTGACGCCGGAGGCCAGTGCCCTATCCATTGGGCAACAGGGGCACATTCGTCTTCGCTCAGTGTCCCTGTCCTGAGCCACAGTCGAAGGACAGGGGCAATATCTCTTTAATCTTAGACAGAACAAACTCTCTATCAGTAACCTTTCCTTGTTGAATGAAGAATCTTTTAAAAGCCTTTGCTCCCTTCTCTGCCAATATTTTCTGCATATAATTCAGGCATCTCTCTTTGCCCGTACCGCTGCCATAAGTCGCATAGAGAACTACCTCTTTACCGCCTACCCCTGAGCATTGTTCCAAATAAGTATTTACAGCCGGTGCCGGGCCGAATGCCCAAACCGGAGTTCCCAAACAGATTAAATCATAACCACTCAGATCAAAGCTTACCGGTTGGACCTTGGCTTTTTTGTGCTGTAAGGCGCGAATAACTTGACTGAAAAATTTATTCGATTCATCAAGCCCCTTCAACTCTACAATCCCAACTTCACCTTTCTCTTTCAGGTATTCACTTAAGATCAGAGATACTTCCTGAGTGTTGCCGCTATATGAATAATAAATTACAATGATTTTCATAAGTGAGGACATCCCGTAGCTATCTATAGCCGCGGGATCTGTCCGAACTTATCCCGCTCTTTTGGCGAAGAAGAGATTAATAGTTAGATTCCGCCAAAAGGGCGGGGTTAAATTCGCGCATATAACTTACGTTCACTAAGTTCCGTAATCCATCGATAAACTCAGGATTACGTCCTGAGAGAAGTCGAAGGACGTAAGTTATG
>JAHIZC010000247.1 GCA_018814745.1 Candidatus Omnitrophota bacterium | reverse complement strand
TGGGATGGCAGCGGCTATCCTAAAGGACTTAAAGGCTCAAAAATACCCTTGGTCGGACGTATCGCAGCCATCGCTGACGTTTTCGATGCTCTGACTTCCAGACGTCCTTATAGGATGAAGCCATTTTCCCTGGAAGAAGCTTTCAATTATATAAAAAAGGAAAAAGGACGACACTTTGACCCAAAGGTAGTGGATGCCTTCCTTAAGGTAATCAAGAAAATAAAAACAAAAAATTACTTGAAAGGATCATCCTAGAGGATATATAATAAGAAACTATGGATAAGGAAAAGACCAGCCAGTTAGAGCTTTTTTCCGCTGAAATTCCTGGGGTAAAGGAAAAAAATAACTCTTTTGGCAAACCATTCATCTTCCGGGTGCGCGGCCATGAGAAAATAATCATGTCCATTATCGGCGGTTTAATAATCGGCATCATTTCATTTTCAATGGGCGTAGAAAAGGGCAAAAAACTGACATTGGCAACGGAAGAAAATATCGTTAGTCCTGAGATAAAGATAAGCGAAAAAAAGGTTATGCCGGTAAAGGCAATTGAGCCGGTAAAGGCAGTTGAGCCGGTAAGGGCAGAAGAGAAGATCTTAGTTGATGATGCGCACTATACCATACAGCTTGCTTGTTACAAGAATAAAAGTTTTGCTGAAAGGGAGGCAGAGGCGCTGAAACAAAAAGGCCTCACGCCTCTGATCTTGACCAAGGGTAACTATATAGTCTTATGTGTGGGGAAATTTCCGAATAAGGATAAAGCAAAACCCTTACTGCCGGAACTCACCAGGCGCTACAAGGGTTGTTATATAAGGGGGTTATAAACGATGTCCATACATCCTTCACTTTCAATATCAGAAAAAGACAAGAAACAAAGGTCCGTGCTTAAACGCTCTGAGCGCATAAAAACAATGATAGAAAAGGGCGAATGGAAAGAAGGCGACGAAATCTACGGGCTGCCTAAAATCAAGACTATCAGGATAAGGGTCAAGAAAGAAAAAGCGGAAAAGACCGAAGCAGCAGGAGCCGTAGAAGCAGCCGCTCCTTCCGCAGCCGAAACAAAGGAACAGGCTCAGACAAAGCAAGCCGTGCCAAAAGCCGATAAAACCAAGGCCGCAGAAAAGAAATAATGAAAACCATCACAACCATTCTTTTTATTTTGTTGCTCTCTTTTTCTCAGGCTCATTCTGCGCAAGAGTTTCCTTTTCAGGGCAGGATAACTGAAGAGGGCATAAACGTACGCACTGACTCAACCGTCTCTGCCGAGATCATCTACAGCCTGAATAAAGATAACCGCGTTGAGGTAGTTGGAGGAGCATACGATTGGTACAAGATTGAGCTAACTCCCGAAGCACCGGTTTATCTAAGGGAAGACCTTGCAGATTGCCTTAATCTTGAGGCCACAGGCAGCGATTGTCTGAAAGTGAAGGTCAATAAGGATATAGTCAATGCCAGGCTTATGCCGGATGAAAATTCTGCCTTACTCGGAAAGCTTAAGAGAGGGGAAGAGGTCCTGGTCGTAAAAAAAACTAAAGGTTGGTACAAGATAAAACCGCAGGGATGCTGTTACGGATGGATTCACCAAAGGTTCGTTGCGAAAGCGCCCGAAAAGGAAGCAGAACCGATGAAGGTTGCGATAGAGAAAAAGCAGGAAGCAGCCGAACCTGAACAGGAGCTCATCGTAGAAGGCATTCTCAAGGCCAAATTTATTACCACTGTTGCCTCTTTTAAGCTGATCAGCAAAGAAGGCACTCTCTATCTGATAAAAGGCGATAAGGGACTACTTAATAAATATGTCAACCGGCAGGTTAAGATTGCCGGTAAGAAAGCCGTTTTTTACGAAGGAAAGGCAACGCTCTTAGAAGTTACCCGCATAGAGCCCCTGCCATGAATTTCCTTGATTTATTCTTTACCATGTCGCTGCTACTTATAGCAGTGAGCGCGCATGAATTTTCACACGGGTTTGTTGCTTACAAGTGCGGAGACACTACCGCAAAATATGCCGGAAGGCTTACGCTTAACCCGATCGCCCATATAGACCTTTTCGGAACCATACTTTTGCCTTTAATGCTCTTTATCTCAACTGGCGGCCGTTTTGTATTCGGCGCAGCAAAACCGGTCCCGGTCAACTTCATGGCGCTAAAAAATCCCAAGCGCGACATGATCTGGATCGGATTAAGCGGGCCGGCTGCTAATTTTTTGCTCGCTGTTATCCTGACACTGATCATCAGAAGCCTGCCGATTTCAGGTTATTTGCTTTACCTTTTAGCTAAGCTGATCGTAATCAACGTCATATTAGCTGTTTTTAATCTCCTGCCGCTTCCGCCGCTTGACGGTTCA
>JAHIZC010000126.1 GCA_018814745.1 Candidatus Omnitrophota bacterium | reverse complement strand
CTGGTAGAGCTTCGCAGGATAGTTCTCCGAAGCCTTACCACATATCAAATTATTGAAGGGCGAAGGAGAACACCCTTAGCCTTGGCTTTAAAGACGCTTCTGCTTTGGGTTAGAAGACGCTTCTAGAATTAGAGGACAAGGTTAGCGAGTTTTTTGGGGACTACGATGAACTTCTTGATAGGTTTGCCTTGAATCCAGGGTTTGAGTTTCTCATCCGCGAGGACTTTTTCTTTAAGCTGGCCTTCTGTGATTTCGGCAAGGACTTCTACTTTTGAACGGACTTTACCATTTACCTGAACAACAATAGTGACAGTTGCTTCAACTAGAATCTTTGAGTCATACTTAGGCCAATCAGCCTTAATGACACTTTCTTTGTTGCCTAATTTCTGCCAGAGCTCTTCAGCAAAATGCGGAGTTATCGGACTGAGCATAATCACTAAATTAGAAAAGACCTCTTTATCCGCGCCGATTTGATATATTGAATTGGTTAATTCCATTAAACTAGCGATGGCGGTGTTAAATTTAAAATTCTCTATGTCTTCGCTCACCTTCTTTATAGTCTTATGCATTATTTTGATCAATTCCAAAGTTGCCTTTTCTTTCAAATTCTCCTGTATCCGCCAGACGCGATTCAAATATCTGAATGACCCTTCTATCCCCCGATCGTCCCACTCTAATTCAGTCTCGGGTGGTGCGGCAAAGAGGATAAATAATCTTAATGTATCAGCTCCGTATTTCTTAACGATAGAATCGGGATCAACGATATTCCCTTTTGACTTAGACATTACCTCGCCGCCTTTTAAAACCATGCCTTGCGTAAGCAAGCGGGTAAACGGCTCATCAAAATCTAGCATCTTAAGATCTTTAAAAAATTTAGTAAAAAAGCGTGAGTACAATAAGTGTAAAATTGCATGCTCTATTCCACCGATATATTGATCGACCGGCATCCAATATTTAACATCTTTTTTGTCAAAGGGCTCCTGATCAAAATCAGGAGAGCAGAATCTTAAGAAATACCATGATGAATCAAAGAATGTGGCCATGGTATCAGTTTCCCGACGGGCAGAACCTTTACATTTTGGACAGCTAACTTCTACGAATTCCTTAACTTTACCTAAGGGACTTCCGCCTTCTCCGGTAAAAGGCGCATCACTTGGAAGCTTAACCGGTAAATCTTCATATGGCACTTTGACTATGCCGCATTTTGAGCAATAAATAATCGGTATCGAGGTTCCCCAGTAGCGCTGGCGGGAGATTAACCAGTCACGCAGGCGCCAATGAGTTTTTATCTTACCAATGCCCTCTTTCTCCATCCATTCTGCGATTTTTGTTTTCGCTTGCGTATTAGGTAACCCATCGAACTGCCCGGAGTTGACCTGCGTTCCATCTCCCTCATAAGCCTCTTTTAATTCTTTGGCTGAAAGCTGACGGCTGACAACTGAAGGCTGGATAACAATCCGCATCGGCAAATTATGCTCTCTAGCAAATAGAAAATCCCTCTGGTCGTGCGTCGGTACAGCCATAATTGAGCCTGTTCCATATTCCATTAAGACATAGTCTGCGACCCAGACAGGAACCTCTTCATTGTTCACCGGATTTATAGCATAGGTACCGGTAAATATGCCTTCCTTCTTTACATCTGAAGCTATACGTACAGCTTTGCTTTCTTTCGCTACCTTCTTAATAAATTTTATGACTTCTTTCTCCTGTGGTTTCCCCTTAATCATCTCTAAAACCTTAGGGTGTTCCGGAGCTAAGACAATGTAAGTCGCACCGAAAATCGTATCCTGACGAGTAGTAAAAACAGGAATTTTCGCGCCATTTTCCTTGAGTCGGAAATATATTTCTACACCCTGGCTCTTTCCGATCCAATTAGTCTGCATACTCAAGACCCGCTGAGGCCAATCTCTTAATTGACTTAAGTCCTGTAAAAGCCGCTCTTTATATTCGGTGATCTTCAAAAACCACTGTTCTAAATCCTTCTGCTCTACTTTGGCATAACACCGCCAGCAGCCATCGTCAATAACTTCTTCATTCGCTAAAGTCGTCTCGCACTTAGGGCACCAGTTAACAGAGGAAGCTTTCTTATAGGCAAAGCCGCGCTCAAACATCTTTAAAAATATCCATTGATTCCATCTATAGTAATCCCCTTCGCAGGTAGAAATTTCTCTATCCCAATCATAAGCAAAACCCATCCTCCTCAATTCCTGCTTCATCCATTCGATACATTTATCGGTCCATACATCCGGTTTTGATTTATTTTTTATCGCTGCGTTCTCGGCGGGTTGCCCAAAAGCATCGAATCCCATAGGGTGCAAAACATTAAAACCTTGTATCATCTTATAGCGGGCGGCAACGTCGGCAATCGTATAATTCCTCACATGCCCCATGTGGATTTTCCCGGAAGGATAGGGAAACATCTCCAGGCAATAGTATTTTTTCTTTTTGCTCTCAGGCTCTACGCAAAAAATCTTCCTCTTTTCCCATTCTGCCTGCCATTTTTCTTCGATCTGTTTAAAAGGATAAGCCATCTTAAAATACTACCCTTCTTTTCGTGCCGGAATTAAAGAAATCATCGTCCTTATCCCTCGCAATAGATTGTCCATACTGCAAGGTTTGGTAAGATAGTGGTCTGCCTCCATGTTGTATCCCAATTTTATCGAATCCAGATCGTTTTTAGCACTGACAATAATAATCGGCCTCCACTTATCTTTGATGTTCGTCCTGACCTCTTTGAGCACCTCAAAACCATTCTTCTTCGGCATCATCAGGTCTAAGAGGATAACGTCGGGGTCATCTTTTCTTATTTTACTG
>JAHIZC010000125.1 GCA_018814745.1 Candidatus Omnitrophota bacterium | reverse complement strand
GATCCGGTGAGCTGGGTGCTCCGAAACTAACTACCCACTTAAGATTAGATAAATCATAGGTCTCAAATTCTTTTAACTGCAAGATCGCATAATACATTGAGGGGACTAACCAGAAACAGGTTACTTTATGATCCTGGAGGTTTTTAAGAAACTCCAAAGGAATGAAGCGGTCCATCAAAATAACCTGGGATCCCAAGAAGACCATACAATTAATAAAAACTAACCCTCCTAAGTGCGAAAAGGGCAAAGCGCCACATAGGGCAATATCTCTATCATTCAAACCTACGGCATGCGCCATTGCTTTATCAGGTGCGCCTATTTGACGATAATTACACAAGACACCCTTGGGTTTACCGGTAGTCCCTGAGGTATAAAAAATACAGGCAAGGTCTTTATCAAGAATATCATTTTTTTGAATTTTATCAGATCCGCCTGCTAATAAATCATCAAAGCTTAAGAATTCCTCTTTCTTCTCCCGGATGAGAACTATCTCTTTAAGAGAATTACATTTTTTCTTAAGCTCAGCTAAAGAGAGGTTGGGTTTGGATTTTGTAATCAAGATTTTTGTTTCGGAGTGGCTCATGCATGAAGCTAATTCAGCTTCGGTGAGCATAAAATCAAGAGGGACAGCGGTTGCGCCGATTGACCAAATCGCCAAATAGCTATAAATATATTCCGGGCAATTAGGAAGATATATGGCGATCTTATCGCCCTTCTTTACTCCTAATTTTATTAAGCTGTCTGTTAATTTGTAAGAATTGTCACGTAGTTGGGAAAAAGAGACGGGATGATTTTTGAAGATCAGGGCAGGCCTATCTTGGTATTTTTGGGCTTGTGATTCTAGGAGTTGTGCTATGTTCATAAAAAATCGGTAAGCAGATATAGTAAAATTTGACTATATTATCACAAATATATTCAATGGTGTCAAGAAAATTTTAAGAGGAATGAAACTTAATGGGGAAGGCGGAGTTAGGAGTTTTTTTGCGGTTCAATTATTACCTTTACACAATCCTTAGCTTCGCTTACAAGCTTAAAGCCCAATCCTGTCTCTTTAAGACTCAAGCGGTGGGTAACTAATTTTTGCAAAGGAAGGTTTGCGCTCTTTATCAACTCAATTGCCTGTTTAATGTCATCAGGGCCGCCTCCGTAGGAGTGCATAATCTTTATACTCTGGCGCCAGAAAGTATTAATCGGAACCGGCAAATTAACACCCTGCTCTGTTGGTGCAAAACACAAAATCGTGCCTGCGCGGTCAACGCCTTGTATTGCCTGTTGGAAGGCTGACAAGGCGCTAGTACAAACAATCACCAGATCAGCGAGCCGGTTATGATTTACTTTGCGAAAATTGGCAACTACGTCCTCTTTGGCATTTATCACAGCAGCAGCTCCTAAATCTTGAGCCAATCTTAACCTGTATTGGTTTATATCAGTTGTCACGATCGTCTCCACCCCTGAATTACGCGCCAGCATAAGGTGTAATAGCCCGGAGATACCAGAGCCTAAAATCAAAACACTTTGATTCGGCTTAAGGCCCACCATTCTTTGCCCCCGGAGAACACAAGCTATTGGTTCAATAAAGGTACCTGCTTCAAACGACACCCGATCGGGCAGTAAGAATGTGCCGCGCTCTAAATTAACACCCGGGACTCGTATATATTCAGAGAATCCGCCGGGAAAATAATTTGTGCTATGGAGTGTCTCACAGACAGTATGGTTGCCGCTTAAACAATAGCGGCAGGCGTTGCAGGGAACGTGATGAGAAACAAATATCCTGTTACCGACTTTAAACTTTTTGACTTTATTGCCAATTTCAACGATTTCGCCTGTAGCTTCATGGCCTAAAACCAGCGGCGCCCTCTTTACCCGGTACCACTCCATCACATCGCTGCCGCAGATGCCGCTAGCTGCCACCTTCATCAGGAGCTCATCGTCGGAGATCTGCGGTTTTGGCAGTTCTTCTAACCTTACATCCTGATTCCTGTAATACATTGCAACTTGCATTATTTCTTTTTCTTCTTAGATATTGTTTCTTGATAAATTTCCTCGGCATGCTTTACACTTACATTTTCATGAATGATCGCCCGTAAGGCCCTTGCCATAGCTACCGGGTATTTTCCCTGCCAGACATTTCTTCCCAGGTTCACTCCGATTGCGCCATCTTCTATTCCGCTATGCACGAATTTAAATACCTCTAGCTCTGATTCACATTTCGGGCCGCCGGCAATCACTACAGGAACCGGGCATCCACAAACAACCTTATCAAAATCTTTTTCGCACCAATAAGTTTTAACAATCCGCGCCCCTAACTCAGCACAGATCCGGCAGGCTAAACCAAGATAACGCGCGTCACGCTGTTCTAATTCACGGCCGACAGCCGTAACTGCCATAACCGGAATCCCGAAATTTTCACAATCATTTACTAAATTTGATAAATTTAACAGGGTTTGCTTTTCGTATTCGCTGCCCACAAAAACAGATATCCCGACTGCGGAAGCATTAAGCCGAATTATCTCTTCTATCGAAGTAGTAAGCCCTTCATTTGCGAGATCCGCTCCTACCATACTCGTTCCCCCGGAAACCCTCAAGATTATCGGTTTTGTGTTGCCTGCATCTACGCAAGCGCGCAGAACTCCCCTGGTGACAAAAAGACCGTCGGCAAATTCCAGAAGCGGCTTGATTGTTTCGCCCGGCTTCTCTAAACAACGGGTAGGGCCCTGAAAATATCCGT
>JAHIZC010000124.1 GCA_018814745.1 Candidatus Omnitrophota bacterium | reverse complement strand
TGGTTCATTTGAATATATTATTTCTACTAGGCCTGGCTTTATTCGGCGGGGCTGTGGGGGGAAGGTTATTTCAAAAGATAAGGATTCCGCAGGTCGTAGGATATATCGTTATTGGTATTATTATCGGAGAATCCGGTTTAAAGATCGTCAACCACGATATCATTAAAGCCATGGAGCCCTTAAGCTACTTTGCTTTAGGATTAATCGGTTTTATGATCGGAGCAGAATTAAAAAAGGATGTTTTGGTTAAATACGGCAGGCAATTAATCACGATCCTTCTTTACGAAGGCCTGACTGCTTTTTGTGCAGTTACTATTTTCGTCGGTATTGGCGGAACTTTTTTAACTGGAAATTGGATATTTGGCTGGTCTTTAGGTTTATTATTAGGAGCAATCGCTTCGGCAACCGCACCTGCTGCAACTTCGGAGGTATTAAGGGAATACCGCACTCGCGGCCCCTTAACCAGGACTATATTAGGTATAGTAGCGTTGGATGATGCCTTAGCGCTTATTCTCTTTGCTTTAGCTTCAAGTGTGGTAAGCGGATTAAGAAGCCATAACGGATTAGATGCTCTGGTTGTATTTATCAAGCCTTTATATGAAATTATCTTATCAATTACAATAGGGGTAGGCGCGGGGTTTTTATTAAGCAGGATGCTGAAGAAATATTCTGAGAAAGAAAGGTTGTTGGCTTTCTGTGTTGGCACAGTATTATTAGTGGTGGGTTTGGCGATTGCTTTACATGTTGATATGTTATTAGCGGTGATGACGTTAGGGGTCATCATAACTAATTCGGCTCCGCGTAAAGGCAGGGATATCTTTAAATTGTTAGAAGGTTTTACTCCGCCTATATATGTGCTTTTCTTTGTTCTCGTAGGGGCGAAATTAAATATTAAACATATGAGTTTTAGCGTATTTGTAATTGCTTTTCTGTATCTTATCGGCACTAGTGCCGGAAAAATGCTAGGGGCAAAATTAGGTGCCAAGCTTGCTCATGCAGCAAAGTCCGTCCAAAGATATCTGCCGTTTTGTCTTTTTAGCCAGGCAGGAGTAGCAATCGGGCTTTCCATCCTCGCCAGTAATTATTTCCCCGGAGAAATCGGCAATACCATCGTGATTGTCATTACTTCTGCTGTATTTGTGCTTGAAATTTTCGGGCCTGCTTTAGTTAGATACGGCGTTACCGGAGCCGGAGAAGTAGGCTTGAATGTTACCGAAGAAGATTTTATGCATGAAGCTAAAATTAGTGAGATCGTAGAAAAGAATATGCCCTTTTTATATGATAATGCTCCTTTGGGTGAGATCCTTAACCTTTTTAGCAATACCAACCAACTGTATTACCCGGTGATAAATAAGGATAACCAATTGATCGGGATAATCAGCGTGGACAGCATTAAAAGTATATTTATGGAAACCGATACTCCGGAATTATTCTTGGCTGCTGACCTTAAGGAGCCGGTGGTTACTACGGTGAGCCTTGAGGCTACGCTCTTTGAAGGAAAAGAAACTCTAGATAAGTATAATTTAGAATATCTTCCCGTTGTCAGCAAAGAGAGTAAGTTTATCGGCCTGATTGAACGCAGGATGTTTAATAAATTGGTTTCTACTAAAATGATGGATTTACAAAGAAAAGCCGATTCACTTGAAAAGAGTTAGAAGCTACTTTATAAAATGAAGTATAATCACGCCTTATTCTTAAACCCTTACTTCGGACGCACTGCAACAAGCGCGATGAGGATGTTTCCACCCACAGGCCTTGAGTATGTAGCCGCAGCCGCTGTAGGCCTTGTAAGGAAAATAACCCTGCTGGACTTAAGATACGAAAATGATTTTTCAGATACAGGTAGGCTCCTGGATTTTATATCGAAGGAAATCAATATCGTCTGTGTGAGTATTGGATGGGATCGTCAGCTTAAAGAGATCTACGGCCTCCTGAACCTTATGCCGGATAGTAAGCCTTTGGTCGTAGGTGGATATACTGCAACAGAAAAGGTTGAAGAGATTTTCCAAAGCTGTCCCAGGGTAGATATTATCGTAAGAGGCGAGGGAGAAGAGAC
>JAHIZC010000010.1 GCA_018814745.1 Candidatus Omnitrophota bacterium | reverse complement strand
ATCCATGCTGCGACCATGGGCTTAGATTTCAAGACCGACGAACTCAAAATCAGAAACTCCTGTAGGAACTCCCTGAAGATAGCAGAGGACTTGAAAATAAACTCTATTGCCTTTCCTGCCTTAGGTTGCGGTGTAGGTGGATTCCCGTTTTTGGCCGCAGCGAAAATCATATCCCAGGAGATCTTAAGGCACCTGCGTGAGAAGAAGACAGGCTTAAAGGAAATTATCATCTGCCTTTATAATCAAGAGGCCTTTGAAGTATTTAATCGAGGAGTTACCAGCTACCTTAATTATATGACTGAAAAGCTCCAGAGCGGGCCGTTTACCACTGTAGACGCGATCATTGAGATTAACAATGGGATCGTATTAATCGAAAGAAGCAATCCGCCTTTTGGCTGGGCATTACCCGGTGGATTTGTTGATTACGGAGAAAGCTTAGAGGATGCTGTTACCAGAGAAACAAAGGAAGAGACCGGCCTTGAGATAATCGAGTTAGAACAATTCCATACCTATTCCGACCCCCAGCGCGACCCCCGCTTCCATACCATCGGTACGGTATTTCTTACTAAAGTCAAGGGTAAGCCGCAAGCAGGGGATGATGCCGCCTCCCTTAAGATAGTGAAGATCAGCGAATTAGGGAAGATGGAGTTTGCCTTTGACCATAAACAGATAGTCAATGATTATTTAGAATATAAAAAAAAGGGGAAGTTTTAAGATGATCATTAAATTCACCCGGCAATTTTTTATTCTGATGAAGGCAGGCATTCCGCTTTTAAGGACCTTGAAGGTTATTCACTCTCAGTTACCGAAGGGTAGATTTAAGAATGATATTGAGAAGGTAATTTTAGGTGTGCAGGAAGGGAGGAGTTTATCAGAGTCTTTGGCTGAGGCCTCGCGGTTCTTCTCTTTATTTTATATAAACATGATCAAGGCTGCTGAAGTTAGCGGGAATTTAGTTGCTATCTCAAAGGAGCTTTCAGATTTTCTCACTAGGCAGCGCAAGATTACTAAATCCGTTCAGGCGGCTTTGATGTATCCAATCCTGGTCTTAGTGGTGGCAATGGCTATATTGGCAGTATTGTTTACTTTTATCATTCCGGTGTTTGTAAGGATCTTTGAGGATTTAGGGGGCAGCTTGCCACCGTCGACACTATTTCTTATCGGATTAAGTAAGTTTGCTGTTAATTGGGGCTGGACAATATTACTTGCAGGAGCGATCCTCACTTTCTTATTTTTTCTACTCTCCCGTAAAGATTTCGGTAAATACTTCATCAATCAAATAACCTGGCGCATACCATTATTCGGCAGGGTAACAAAAACAGTCCATATCGCCAGATTCTGCCGGGTGTTAGGCTATTCGGATAACCTAGTCCCGGATAGCCGGATAACCGGATACCTGGATACCTGGATATCCGTTAACTCCCCCCATCTTCCCCACACACTCCCACCACAACTTAAATTTCCCCGTTAGATTCAGCCTCTTCCTACGTCTATTAGAGTAGAAGGGAGGCTGGGATGAGAAAGACAGTTTCAGTGGGAATAATCGCTTCAAAGATTTTCTTAATTAGAGGTAAAAGAGTCATGCTGGATAAGGATTTAGCGATACTTTATAATGTTCAAACTAGCCAATTGACGCGCCAGGTGAGAAGGAATATTGAGCGTTTTCCATCGGATTTTATGTTTCGTTTATCCAGAGAGGAATTTGAAAACTTGATATGCCATTTTGGCATATCAAGTTGGGGAGGTACCCGTAAAATGGCCTATGCATTTACTGAGCAAGGCGTCGCTATGCTTTCCGGAGTATTAAGAAGCAAAAGAGCAATACAGGTGAATGTCCAGATTATGCGGACTTTTGTGCAGTTAAGACGCATGCTTTTAACAAATGAAGGTCTGAGACGTAAAATCGAGGAAATGGAAAGGAAATACAATAAAAAGTTTATCATAGTTTTTGAAGCCATAAAGCAACTCTTAGAGCCGCCAAAACTAGAAGAGAAAAAGATAATTGGATTCAAGGTATAGAAGTGAAGGTAAATAGGAAAGTAAACTAAAGTTTACTTTATCTAACTTTTTTCT
>JAHIZC010000123.1 GCA_018814745.1 Candidatus Omnitrophota bacterium | reverse complement strand
GAAAATATGCTTAAGATAAAATCAAAGGCGTTACTACTCCTCAGGCCTCATTTAATAAACTCTACCCATAGTTACAAAAAGTGGTGGGTGGGTAAATTCAGCCAAACAACTTATGTTCGCCTATGCTCCATAAGTTGTGGCTTCATTTACGTAAAAGAAATACCCAGTATATGGGCATCGATTCTAATCGTCTTGGCAGTCTCATCCCGCGTCGATAAATCAAGTTTGTCTATCTTAAAAAGAATATCCGAGTTCTCTAGATTATAAATGAAATCAACGATACTTTCCATATCCGCCTCCGCCCTTAACTGAACACGGTAGATAGTCGGAGGTACGCCTGTTTTGACAGTAGCTTGTGGATTCATATCGAGTATCGATAAGCCGGCCTTTCTCGCCCCTGTTTCAATCTTACTTAAGATAGTGGTCATCTTCTCCTGATCAGTTCCCTTCAGGCCGGAATAACGCTGAATCTGCTCCTGCGCTTTGAGGATATCCTCTTTTCTCTCAACGATCTCTAAATATTTACGGATAGATAACTGTGTTTGAGAGATCTCCTGCCCGACATTACTTAATTTCCCGACTAACGGCCCAAAAATAAGTATTTTAAACATAAATACCAGCAGTAAGCCGCCGACAACAAGCGCTAATATTTTCTCCCGCTTATTCAATTTATCAAGGTTTAGCTTCTTCATTTTTCCGCTATCTCAAAATCCACTCTTTCTGTACCCTTTATCTTACGCCTGCGCATATAGCTTGCCTGCATCCCCTTAAAAAGCTTATAATTATTAAGCTCCTTAACAAAACTTGATATATTTGACATCTGCGCGGCATACCCGCGAACACTAAAGTTCTTCTGCCACTCCCAGTTGATATTTGTTAAGGTGATACTATCAGGAGAGAGGCGGTTGGTTTCATAGATATAATTGACCACTGATTGCTCTGGATTTTGGTACTGTCTTAACACCTTGGCCTTCTGGGCAACATCATAGATGCCCCCGGCATCCTGTTTCAGTTTGGCAATACGGAAATTTAACTTATCGCGGTAAGATTGAAGCTGTCCTATCCTTAACAACGCCAAAGCGCCTAATAAAATAAAAATATAAGTCAGGCTTATCCCCAAGGAAAATAATTGTTTTATTTTTTGCTTCATCTCCTTCTCGATTTGGGCCTCAGGAAGCGTGAAGCAAATATCGTCCTTCTTCCTCTTATAACTAAAACCCATCACCGCAGAGAGAGACAGAGTCTGTGTATCCTTGAGGCCAATGAGCTTTGTCTCCTGGAATTTTACAACTTGGAATTTTAGATTAAATTCCTTCTCCAGGGTATCTCTCAGCAGGGGTTCTGCCTCTCCTGTCGCCCCGGCTAAAAAGATCCGCTTGGCTTTTCTGTCAGGGATATCGTTGTTTAATACAACTAAGGCCTGTTTTAGCTCGTCGAGGAATTTGTTTTTTTCTTCTTCACCGCTCAACTGTTCTGCACCCTGTGAAATTACCACACTTGAACGCAGGTTTTGATTATTAACCAAGAGCAGCTCACTAAAATTATAATCTATATCGAGAACCAAAAATGCTCCCCCTAATGATGCTTTTTCTTTCACTGCTTCGAAGAGATAATGAATAACCCCCTGCGAACTGACAGTCATCGCCTCAGGCAGGATATTTAAGGACATAAAGGCATTAAAGATATTTCTCAGCACCTCCCGATGGACTATCGCCAAGATAATATGGCTGTTGCTGATACCATCAAAGCCTAAATTCTGATAACTCCAGACAATCTCCTCTTTTGGATAAGGCACCTGCCGGATGACATGCAGGCCTAACATCGACTCAATCTCTGTTGGATCCCGAGAAGGTAAATCCAGTTGGCGTACAGTTATCTTGTTACGGCTGAGTACAATCGTAACTTCTAAATTACTCTTCTGGCCGATCTGTTTAAAGATACGGCTTAACGGCTCGGCGATAAAGAAAGCATCCTCCCCTAAAGGCTCGAGTATAATCTTGGTAACTGAACCTTGCTTTATTCCCGAGGAGGTAAAAACCACTGCTTTTAGCCAGCGCTCGGAAAACTCTATTACGACTCTTTTTTTCATTAGTTAATTTAAGACGCTACCAACGTGTTGATATTAAAGATAGGTAAGAGCACTGCCATTACTATAGCG
>JAHIZC010000122.1 GCA_018814745.1 Candidatus Omnitrophota bacterium | reverse complement strand
TCAGTGTTTATGCTAATTTATTTTAATTTTGATAAAAGAATAAAGGAATTCTTTAGCTAAAAAACAGTAAATTGTTACAATGCGGGTTTGGAATTGAGGTATATATTTAGCGGGATGGCTTGGGTGTTTTTTAAGAGGAGACATTAGATGAAGAAGTATAATGTTGCAGTGGTTGGTGTGGGTGCAGTGGGGATTGAGATGCTGCGGGTATTAAAGCAGCGTAATTTTCCAGTCGGAGAGCTGCGTGTATTTGCGCGTTCTGCTCGCCAGATAGATGTTGACGGAGAAAAATATACGGTTGAGGCAATTTCTCCGGATGGATTTAAAGGTATGGATATTGCTTTATTTGCCGGAACCGAAGGTGAGAAGGGCGCAGCTGTTACTTATGCAGAGGAAGCAGTTAAAAGAGGGGCAGTAGTAGTTGATAACGGCGCAGATTTCCGTCTTGACCCTAAAGTTCCTTTAGTAATTCCTGAGGTGAATCCCGAAGATGTTAACCCCGTTAGAAATTGGTTACTCGCACAAAAACACAGGCCAGAAGGCCGTGGTTTGGCTTCCGATAGCCAAAGCCATAAAGGAATAATCGCTAATCCGAATTGTTCTACTATTCAGATGGTCGTAGCCTTATGGCCGATATATAAGAAAGTGGGGATTAAGCGGGTAGTTGTGACTACTTTACAGGCTGCCTCAGGCGCAGGCAGAGGAGCAGTCCAGCAGCTTTGGGATGAAACCGAAGAGATAATTTCCAGAAGACAGAAAAATCAACCCCCTGTTTGCTGTCATCCATCTTCAGAAAGAGCGTTACCTCAGCAGATTGCTTTTAATGTTTTTCCGCACTTAGGATCATTTATGGAGGAAGATTATACTAGCGAGGAGTGGAAGTTGGTCCGTGAGTCGCATAAGATTATGCACGACGATAAGATTAATATCTCCGCAACTACGGTAAGGGTTCCGGTAAGAACCGGCCATTCAGAATCAATTTACATTGAGACCGGGAAACCGATAGAGCCGGATGAAGTCAAGGAAATTCTCTCGGAAGTTCCCGGGATAATTGTTATAGATGACCCTAAAAATAAACTCTATCCCATGCCCTTTGATGTAGAAGGTAAGGATGAGATTTTTGTGGGAAGGATCCGCAGAGATCCTTTTGTTAAGTGCGGTCTTTGGTTGTGGGTGGTAGCTGATAACTTACGTAAAGGTGCTGCTACCAATGCTATTCAGATAGCCGAAGTCTTGATAAAAAAAAGCTGAAGAATGTCCCGCAAACAACAATTATCTCAACTTAGATGCGAGATCTCGCAAAGAGGTTATAAAAAAAATCCGTTTGCGGGACGTAATCTCAAACTCCGTATAGAGTACGACGGTACGGATTACGCAGGGTGGCAGGTTCAAAAGAACCGCAGGAAAACAATTCAGGGAACCTTAGAGACAGCCCTCCGAAAGATCCTCCAGGAAAAAGTCAGAATAATTGCTTCCGGAAGAACTGATGCAGGGGTACATGCCCAAGGGCAGGTAGCAAATTTTAAGACAAAATCTGCTATTTCTTTAGATAGGTTACAGAGAGCGCTGAATGCTGTTTTGCCCGATGATATCAAGATATCAAAAATAGAAGAGAAGAGCCTTGATTTTAACAGCTGTTTAAATGCTAAAACCAAGGTTTACAGCTATTCTATCTTGAATCGCAAATATTCGGCACCACTCTTAAGGAGGAGAGTATACTTTTATTACTATCCTCTAGATATCGGATTGATGCGTAGAGAGGCAAGATCTCTTTTAGGTAGGCATGATTTCTCGGCGTTTTGCGCCAGTGGCAGTGGTGCAAAAGATAGAGTGCGGATAGTAAAACGTATAAGTATCAAAAAAAATAGCTCTCAGCTCTCCCTGCCTGTCCGGCAGGCAGGAGCTCTCAGCTCTCAGTCAAAAGATTCTAATCTGATTACTATAGATATAGAGGCAGATGGGTTTTTGTATAACATGGTGAGGAATATAGTAGGTACCCTCCTTGAGATAGGAAGAGGTAAGTTTGCTCAGGGAAGTTTAAAGAGAATCCTACGTTCTAAAGACAGAAAGATGGCCGGTCCGACAGCCCCGGCTTGCGCCCTCTGCCTCACCAAAGTCAACTACTAAGAAGCGTCTTCACCTCCAAAGCAGAAGCGTCTTCAGAGGCGTGAGGAAGGGTGCCCCCATGGGGGTCACCCTTAGCTTCAGTAGTGAAGCACCCTTAGCTTTGGCAGTGAAGACGCCTTAGCTTTGGGTCTAAAGACGCTTCTATGGTATTAGAAAAAGGGGTTGACTTAGGGGGAAAATATGTTATACTTTCTTTTCCTATGAATAAGACATATATAGCTAAAAAAGAAGACGTAAAGAGAGAATGGTATCTTGTAGATGCTAAAGATAAGGTTCTAGGTAGGCTTGCAGCTAAGGTAGCGGTTCTTTTAAGAGGCAAGCACAAAGCAATGTTTACCCCTCATGTCGATACCGGAGACGGGGTGATAGTAATCAATGCCTCGAAGATAAAGGTTAGCGGCAGGAAGTTGAAGCAGAAAGTATACCGGCGTTATTCCGGTTATCACGGCGGTTTGAAAGAGGTACCCTTAGAGACGATGTTGAGTAAGAGACCGACGACGGTAATCAGGCTTGCGGTGAGTCGGATGATTCCCGGCGGTTCCCTAGGAAGTCAGATGCTCAAAAAATTAAAAATTTATGCGGATGATAAGCATCCTCATAAAGCGCAAAACCCTGTAATTTTAGAGAAGGTTTATGATGGAAGAGAATATAAAATATAGAGCAGTAGGAAGAAGAAAAGATTCGGTAGCCAGAGTTTGGCTTGTTGCCGGTAGCGGGGATATTATGGTCAATTCCCTGCCGTATGAGAAATATTTTATCAGAGAAACAGACAGAATTATCTTAAAACAACCTTTAACCGCAACTAATAACATAAATAAATTTAATGTGATTGCAAATATCAGAGGAGGCGGATTGAGCGGCCAGGCAGGGGCATTAAGACATGGTATTTCCCGCGCTTTAGTCTCAGCGGATCCTAATTCAAAGGATGTGCTGCGTAAACAGGGTTTTCTTACCCGCGACCCCCGTACCAAAGAACGTAAGAAGTACGGACAAAAAGGCGCGCGTAAACGCTTCCAGTGGACAAAGAGGTAAAGTGGACTAAAAAACAGAAAAACTAAAAAACAAAAAAACAAAGAACTTGAGTCCCGCTGTGCAGCGGGATTTTTTATTTCAAATGAGGACATAAGTTATGAAGAGAAGCGAACATAACTTATCTGTCCGAATTTGACCCCCCACCACTTTTTTGTAACAGAAGTCGAGTTTATCAAAAAGGTATGGCGAGGGTAGTAATACCTAGGGTTTTATATCAAGCATATTTTCAAAAAGTGGTGGGGGGTTCAATTCGCAGACGGCTT
>JAHIZC010000121.1 GCA_018814745.1 Candidatus Omnitrophota bacterium | reverse complement strand
TTATAGAGCAAAGCGAATATAAATTGTATGGCCGAACTTACCCCCCACCACTTTTTTGTAACATTAGCCGAGTTTATCAAAAAGGTGTGGCGAGGATAGTAATACCTATGGTTTTATATCAAGCATATTTTCAAAAAGTGGTGGGGGGTTAAATTCGCGCAAATAACTTACGTTCACTTGTGTTCCGTAAGTTATGCGCTCATTTAAATGCTAGAGAAGGATAATATTCTAATCGGAGATCTACTGATTAAGGAGGGCCTGATCACTCCCGAGCAGTTAGAGTTGGGCCTTGCCGAGCAGAAAAAAACCGGGGATTTTATCTGTACAACGATCATAAAGTTAGGATTCGCTCATCAGGAGCAGGTATTTGATTTGCTCTCACGCCATCTAAACATTCCGCATCTGAAATTAAAAGATAAAGATATCGAGCCTTTGATTATTCAGAAAGTTCCCGCGAAATTTTGCAGTCATTATAAAATCATCCCCATAGATTTTAAAGATAATATCCTGCTGATTGCGATGACTGACCCTCTGGATGTGCGTACTCTGGATGATATCAGATTATTATTGGGATTGGAAGTTAAGGGGGTTTTGGCTAGTGAAGTGGAGATAATGGAAGCGATCAGGAAATATTATGGTGTAGGAGCGGAAACTTTAGAGAAGATAATCGCTCAAAAGCCTCCCGAAGAAGTAAAAACCGAAGAAAAGACCAGCGAAGACCTGGAGAATATGGCCGAGGACGCCTCGATAATAAAATTTGTAAATCAGATAATCACAGAGGCGATTAAAAGCCGGGCAACGGATTTGCACTTTGAACCCTTCCAGAATGAGTTACGCACCCGATTCAGAATAGACGGCATGCTTTACGACATAAATATCCCGGAGTCGATAAGATACTTTCATCCGGCGATAGTCTCGCGTATAAAGATCATGGCCGGCATGAATATCGCCGAGCACCGCTTCCCTCAGGACGGTAGGATGAAGATAAAGATTAATCAGCAGGATTTGGATTTACGTGTATCGATAATACCTACTTCATTCGGGGAGTCGGTGCACTTAAGAATATTGAGTCCGGAATTTTTCCTAAAGCTGGAAAAGTTAGGCCTGCTTCCAGAGGACCTGAAGATCGTTGAAGAAGTGATCAAGAAGCCGCACGGCATTATTTTTGTCACCGGCCCTACCGGTTCCGGTAAATCTACGACTTTGTATGCGTCTTTGGCTCGGATAAATTCCAGTGCAGTGAAGATTATTACCATAGAAGATCCTGTCGAATATCAGTTAAGAGGGGTTAATCAGGTTCAGGTTTCGCCGCAGATTGGATTTACCTTTGCGACTGCGCTGCGAAATATGTTGAGGCATGATCCGGATGTGATGATGGTCGGTGAAGTAAGAGACTATGAAACAGCGGAGATCGCCATAAGATCAGCGCTGACCGGCCACCTGGTATTTTCTACACTGCATACTAACGACGCAGCCGGTGCGGTAACCAGGCTCCTGGATATGGGGATAGAGGCTTTTCTTGTTTCTTCCTCTTTAGAATGCCTGATTGCGCAAAGATTAGTCAGGTTGATCTGTCCTAAGTGTAAAGCACCGCTTTTGGATAAGAGGACCAGTGAAATATTAGCACAGTTGAAAGATATGGATGTCGATTTAAAGAGTGCTAAGCTTTATGAAGGAAAGGGCTGTGCAGACTGTAGGTTTACAGGATACCGTGGACGGACCGCTATATATGAAATACTGGTAGTAAAGGAACCGATCCGAGAATTAATCCTTAATCGTGCCTCCAGCCAGCAGATAAAACAGAAGGCTGTTTCCCTGGGTATGCGTACGCTTCGTCAGGATGGATTACAGAAGGCCTTTAGGGGCCTTACTACTGTTACCGAAGTTGTCCGGGTAACCCAGCAGGAAGAATTACCTGAAGGCTGATGCCACGCTACACTTATCTTGCAAAATCAAGTCCTACTAAAACCATTCGGGGTTTTATAGAAGCTGAGAGTAAGCAGGATGCGATAAATAAACTGACCAGCACGGGCTATTTTCCTATCTCAGTCAGTCTGGAAAATCTCTCTTTAGAAAGTTCAGGTATATTTAGATTACGAAAAATCTCTAAAAAAGACATCCTTTTGTTTACTCAACAACTATCTAACCTGCTTGACTCCGGGGTAAATCTTTCTAATGGGCTGGGTATGATATCCCGGCAGGCCAGCAATCTATATCTGAGGTTAGTCCTTAGCGATGTGATCGCCAAGATTAAAGATGGCAGTCCGTTATCAGAGAGCCTTGCGGTCTGTCCCGGTTTATTTTCTAATCTTTACCGTTCAATGGTACGTACGGGAGAGGCGAGCGGAAGTCTAAATCAGGCCTTTAAGAGTCTGGTGGGTTTCCTTGAGAAAGAAGCTCAATTTAAAAATTATCTCAAGACCACCCTCACCTATCCGGTATTCCTTCTATTAGTGAGCATATTCACGGTAGTGGTAATCCTTCTCTTTATCATTCCCCGGATTATATCTATGTTTAATGACCTCGGGCAGGTTTTACCGTTGCCTACGATAATCCTGATCAATATATCCAGTTTCTTACGTGATTATGGCTGGGTAATACTTGCGGCATCACTGGTGGGAATATTCACTTTAAGAAGACTCTATCAGAACCCTCAAGGGAGGTTCTCTTTCGATAGATTAAAACTGAAACTGGTAATCTTCGGGAAGATTTCTTTGAAGACAGAATTAAGCAGGTTGATGCGCACACTTTCTTTATTGCTTTCAAGCGGCATGCCGATTACGCTTTCCCTGGAAACATCCCTATCTATCCTGGATAACGAGGTGTTAAAGAACGAGGTGAGGAAATTCAAAGAGAGCATTTCTAGGGGGATAAGTTTGTCGGCTGCGGTAAAGGCCTCTGAATTTTTCCCTGAATTCGTAGTTGATATTTTGCAAGTGGGAGAGGAGACCGGAGCGTTAGATAGATCACTGATGCGTATAGCCGTAGATTATGAAAAAGAGGTAGGGGATTCTCTTAAAACTTTAACTCAGATGTTTGAGCCGGTGGTTATATTAGTGATGGGCCTGATTGTGAGCTTCATCGTAATATCTATGCTGCTTCCGATATTCCAAATAAATCTGATTGTCAGATAAAAATTGAATTTTGCCGCAATTAAAAATAGGAGTTTTACCTTTATCGAAATCCTCTTTGTAGTAATTATACTCGGTATTCTGATTGGAACTGCGTTTCCACAATTCAAAAAAAATTATCATAATTTACTCTTAAATAGCTGCTCTGGCCAGTTGCAGTCTTTTATGAATTATCTCACTCAACACTCTATCGTATCCGGTGAGGTTGTTTATTTAAATATCGATAATGCCGAAAAGAGGT
>JAHIZC010000120.1 GCA_018814745.1 Candidatus Omnitrophota bacterium | reverse complement strand
ATCCGGGTGTAAGTTACCGGCACTTGATGCTAGCTAAAAGAGGAACCGATGAGCACTTGGAGGATTTGATCTGCGTTCCTCCGCATGATATTATCGGGAAAAGTATTTCCAAGAATCTTCCTAAGGGAGATAGTGCCGATATATTGATAAAGTTAATGCAGGAGTCTCGAAAAATTCTCGATAAGCATGAGATTAATCAGGTGAGGGTCGATTTAAAAGAGAACCCCGCCAATATGATTTGGTTATGGGGGCAGGGGAAGAAGCCTTCGATGCCGAGTTTTCAGAAGCAATTCGGAGTTAGGGGGGCCGTTATATCAGCGGTAGACCTGATCAAGGGTTTAGGTAAGATCCTCGGGCTTGAGGTGATCAATGTTCCCGGGGCTACCGGTTATTACGATACTGATTACGAGGGCAAGGCAAAAGCGGCAATAAAATCATTAGAGAAAAATGATTTCGTATATGTGCATGTTGAAGCGCCTGATGAAGCAAGCCATAACGGTGACCTGAGAGAGAAGATTACTGCGATTGAGCGGTTTGATCAGTTAGTTGTAGGTACGGTATTAAATGCTTTTAAAGAAAGAAGAGACTTTCGTATTTTAGTCTTACCTGATCATGCTACGCCTATTTCCTTAAGGACTCATACTTCTGATCCGGTATTCTTCGGGATGCTCGGAGAGGGAGTGGATAAAGGAACTTTTTCAAATTACAGCGAAAAAGAGGCTGCTGGTGCAGAGACTTTATTTGAAGAGGGGCATCAGTTGATGGAGTATTTTATCAAAGGTATTCAATGAGTGCATTGATTATCGCAGGTATAGCCTTACTGTTATTCTTTTGGGGTTATGGGGTTTACGCCAAGAAATTGGCATCGTTATGGCAAATCGACCCTAAGAGGCCTACTCCTGCTTATACGAAATATGACAGCATTGATTATGTTCCGGCAAAGAATTGGTTGGTTTTATTCGGACATCATTTTGCTTCGATATCCGGAGCCGGACCGATCGTCGGGCCGGTGATCGCGGTAATCTTATGGGGATGGCTGCCGGCTTTAATCTGGGTGATTTTAGGAACGATCTTTATCGGCGGCGTGCATGACTTCGGATCTTTAGTAACTTCCGTAAGAGAGGGGGGCTCCTCGATTGCAGATATTGCGGCGAATTCCATATCGCATCGGGCAAAGATTATCTTCTCCTTATTTATCTGGTTTGCTTTGATTCTGGTTATTGCTGTATTTGCTTATCTTTGTGCGAAGACATTCACCAGCGAACCAAAGGTAGTTTTACCTTCATTGGGTTTGATACCGGTTGCGCTCTTAGTCGGTACTCTGCTCTATAGATTAAGAATAAATACATTCCTGGCAACTCTATTCGGCCTCTTCTGTTTGGTAGGATTGATTTGGCTAGCGAACATTTTTCCTATAGCTGTTATTAATATAAAAGTGTGGATTATCGTATTATTTATTTATGCCTACATAGCTTCTATCTTACCGGTTAATATACTCCTGCAGCCACGTGATTACCTGGCAAGCTTTCTCTTATTTTTTGGCGTAGGAGCCGGATATATAGGATTATTGATATCTAGGCCGATAATCTCAATACCTTATTATAATAAGTGGAGTACTAGCTCAGGACATCTCTGGCCGATGCTTTTTGTTACGGTTGCCTGTGGCGCAGTCTCAGGGTTTCATGCTTTGATTTCCAGCGGCACTTCTTCTAAGCAGCTGAGTAACGAGCGCTATGCCAGGAGAATAGGTTACGGCGGTATGGTTACAGAAGGAATAGTGGCGATATTAGCGATCATTACCGTGGGTATTCTTTTTAAGGCCGGTGATGATTTCCAGGGAGCACTAAAGAGTTTGACTCCGATCGGGATATTCTCCAAAGGATACGCAGTGATTACAAAAGAAATATTCGGCGGCTACGGATATCTTATAGCGATTACTATATTAAATGCCTTTATTCTTACTACTCTTGATACTGCTACCAGAATATCGCGTTATATAACTGAGGAGTTATTCAATATAAAAAACCGTTATCTTTCCACTTTGATAATTGTAGTTATAGGCGGAGTATTGGCTTTTAGCGGTAAGTGGAGTAAGATCTGGCCGGCCTTTGGCGCTTCTAATCAACTGGTAGCTGCACTGGCATTATTTGTTCTAAGCTGCTGGCTCCTGGCAAAGGGCCGTTCGATAAAATTTACGATCTGGCCCGCATTCTTTATGTTGGTCACGACTGTAGCCGCGCTTATTTTTCAGTGTTTTCAATATTATGCTCAAAGAGACCTGGTATTATTGATGGTTTCGGTCATATTAATAATCCTTGCGGGTTCTATGGTTTTTGAAACTATCCCGATTATATTCCTGAGGAGAAAGCAGTATGCATAGAAGCTTGATTGTTCAAAAGTACGGCGGAAGTTCTGTGGCTAATGTCGAGCGTATACAGAATGTAGCCAGGAGAGTGGTTAGCTACAGAAAGAAGGGCCATGATTTAGTGGTGGTTGTATCGGCTTTAGGGGATACAACAGATGAGTTAGTGGATCTAGCGAATAAAATCAATAGTCAGCCTTCAGAGCGCGAAATGGATATGTTGTTATCTACCGGAGAGCAGATTTCGGTAGCGCTCCTGGCAATGGCGATACATAAACTAGGCTATGAGGCGATATCTTTTACCGGAGCGCAAGTCGGGATTATTACTGATATGATTCATACCCGTGCCAGGATCTTGCGGATAAATACCAGGCGGATCAAGCAGGCTTT
>JAHIZC010000119.1 GCA_018814745.1 Candidatus Omnitrophota bacterium | reverse complement strand
TCTGATTATGAATGCATTTGTACCTTTGATTGACAGGCATATTCGGCCAAGGGTGTACGGAAGATGAAGAATTTAATCAAAGAATTAACCAAGGGCATATCAAAAGAAAATCCCACATTAGGGCTTGCCTTGGGGTTGTGTCCTGCCTTAGCAGTCTCTACTTCCATAAGCAATGCTATTGGCATGGGGATCGCTGCTACTTTTGTTCTGCTCGGTTCAAATACTCTGATTTCCGGGATGCGCAGATTTATCCCCGACCGCATCCGGCTTCCGGCGTTTATCGTGGTTATTGCTACGTTTGTCACTATCTGTGAGTTAACGATGAAGGCATATTTTCCGGTTTTAGATGCTAATCTAGGAATATTTGTTCCTTTGATTGTAGTGAATTGTATTATTTTAGGAAGGGCTGAAGCCTTTGCCTCAAAGAATCCGATTTTACCATCGATCTTTGATGCCATTGGCATGGGTATTGGTTTTACTATAGCATTAACCTCAGTAGCTTTGATACGCGAAATCTTAGGGGCAGGGAGTATTGCCGGATTTAAATTAATCGATAATTTTGAACCAATAGCTGTGATGATACTTGCACCGGGGGCCTTGCTTACTTTGGGTTTGTTAATCGCCTTAACTAATCTGCTTAAAACTAAAGGCAGGAGAGGGCAGCAATAATGGATTTTGGGAAAATTTTGACTATTGCCATCAGCATGATCTTCATCAATAATTTTATTCTCTCTAAGTTCCTCGGCCTTTGTCCTTTCTTAGGGGTCTCTAAAGAGAGTAAATCAGCGCTTTCTATGGGGTTTGCAGTGATATTCGTGATGACTACATCCAGCATCATCACCTGGCTGATATATAATTTTGTACTACTGCGTTTTAATATTGGATATTTAAGGACGGTTACCTTTATTTTGGTTATTGCTACATCTGTTCAGTTCATAGAGATGGTTATCCGGAGATATTCTCCTCCTTTGTATAGGGCTTTAGGGATTTATCTGCCTCTGATCACTACCAATTGCGCTGTTTTAGGTGTGACGATATTGAATACCGGGATGAGTTTTCTCTATTCCATAATTCAGGCTTTTTTTGCCGGAGTAGGTTTCTTATTGGCACTGATTCTTATGTCAGGGATCCGCGAGCGCCTGGAATTGATAGATGTCCCGGAGAGCCTACAGGGAATTCCTATAGCTTTTGTAGTTGCCTCGTTGATGAGCCTGGCATTTATGGGATTTAACGGATTACGCTTCTAAAAATGGATAATTTATTAACCCCGATTTTAACATTAACAGGACTAGGGATTATTTTCGGCGCTGGGTTGGCTTTAGCGGCAAAGAAGTTCTGCGTGGTAACCGATCTTCGTCTAGAAAAGATATATGCTCAACTTCCCGGAACAAACTGCGGCGCCTGCGGCAAGCCGGGATGTATTGGATTTGCCGAAGGCCTGATCAAGGGGACTTGTTCCATCGAAGGATGTGTAGTAGCTGAGGAAAAAGTGCGTGAGATGATTGCAGGTGTGTTGGGTGTTGAACATAAAGACAAATTAAAAAAAGTGGCTGTCCTACATTGTAACGGCGGGAATAAAAGGGCAGGAGATAAGTTTGAATATAGTGGCATAAGAAGCTGTCTTTCTGCTAATCTTATTGCAGGAGGGCCCAAGGCGTGTATTTATGGTTGTATAGGATATGGGGATTGTCAGCGGGTTTGTCTTTTTGGCGCAATCACCATGAATGAAGAAGGCCTCCCGGTTGTTGATGAATATAAGTGTACGGCCTGTGGTAAGTGTGTAGCAGTATGCCCTAAAAAACTTTTCAGTTTAACTTCAGCCGACAAAAAATATTCTGTGCGCTGCAGGTCGCTTGATTTGGGCAAGAAAGTAATGCAGGTTTGTTCAGTCGGATGTATTGCCTGCCGTAAATGCGAGAAGGCCTGTCCGGTTGAGGCAATCAAGATGATTGATAATCTCTCAGTTATCGACTATAATATCTGTGATAATCGCGGAGAGTGCTTCAGGGTTTGTCCTACCAAGAGCATTGCCAGGAAGGAAGATAAATTATGGAAGATGCACCTTTAAAGAATATTGCGGTCTTTGCCTCAGGAAGAGGAAGTAATTTTAGCGCAATTATTCGGGCAGTTAAGAAAGGCAAGATTAAGGCGAATCTATCTTTACTGATCTCTGATAATCCTAAGGCAGGAGCTATTGCCAGGGCAAAGCGCGCAGGAGTGAAAATGGCCTTGGTAAAGAGGGAAGATTTTTCCTCCAAGAGCGATTTTGAGAAAAGGATTATTCAGCATCTCCAAGATAATAAAATCGAGCTAGTGATTTTAGCGGGTTTCATGCGCGTGCTAGGCCCTGATCTTATACAAACCTTTAATCAGCGGATTTTAAACATACACCCTGCAATACTTCCTTCTTTTAAGGGTGCCCAAGGGATAAAGGATGCTTTTGACTATGGCGTGAAAGTTACAGGCGTGACAATACACTTTGTAGATGCGGAGATGGATCACGGCCCGATAGTCTTGCAGGCTCAGGTTCTGGTAGAAGAAAACGATACCCTTGAATCCCTGGAGAAAAAGATACATAAAATAGAGCATAAGCTCTATCCGCAAGCAATCAGATTATTTCTGGAAGGAAAGTTGAGAGTAGAAGGCAGAAAGGTTAAAATCACCCCCTAACCTGACAATTCCAATGCGGGTTTGGAATTGTGGGGTTATTCGGGATTGGTAGGTTGTGCTAGGATTGCCGCCTGATTCAAAACCACCGTATCCTGATTAAGTAAATTAGTTAATCTTACCTCACCAAAGCCTTGAAATTCATAAGTATCCACACAATATGAGATTATTTTTAATATCTCCTGCTTTATATCAATCTCTTCATCCGCAGGTTTTATCTGTTTTATGGAATATTCAAATAAAAGTATGTTATCGGCAAAATATCCGTTTGATTTCTCTACTTCGAAATATTCCTTCCAATTCTCATCCTGAAATTTAGCTCTTATTCTTTGGGCAATCAGCGCTGCAAGAAAATCTTGGAAACCTATATCGTAAGCCTGTATATGTTCTCCGGTTGTATCCGCTATCGCCGCAGGATTTTCCCCAAAGCCGATTAGATATCTGCGGTTAATCTC
>JAHIZC010000118.1 GCA_018814745.1 Candidatus Omnitrophota bacterium | reverse complement strand
TGAAATAGAAAGCGAAGCAGAACAAATAGCCTTTTATCCAAACGGAGAACTCGATAAAGTAAAGATCAGAATAACAAATCTTAATTCTCAGTTGATCACTCTCACCACAAAAGGAGTATTCAGCGGTGTTAAACTGCAGATCGAATAATAAAGCCTTCTCTTTACTGGAATTGTTAGTTACGGTAGCGGTTTTATCCGTAGGGATAGTAGCAATTTTACAGGGAATATCATTTTCTGCCCGCCTCACCGGGCTCTCCGGGGATATAGTCAGGGCAGTATTCTTGGCAGAAGACAAGCTGCAGGAATTATCATTTATAGAGAAGCAGGGCCTAATCGAAGAGATCCCCCAAGAAATTAATGGAGCAGAAGGGAAGTTCGGATGGAGGTATAATCTGTTGCTTGATAGCGACTTGGATTTATATAAGTTGAATCTTGAGGTAAGCTGGAAGCGCTCGGACAGGCAGGAGGAAGTCAGCCTGGCAACATATCTAAAATGATAAAGTCAAATAGAGCGATTACGCTTTTAGAGTTATTGATTACGGCATCGATATTTATGGCGATAATGGTGTCTATTTATTCTGCTTTCCAGACCGGTATGTTTGGTTATTCGGATATAGAAGAGAATATCACAAGCTATCAAAGAGCAAGATTGGTCCTTGAACGGATCAATCTGGATATAAGGAATTCTTTTGCCTATTCGGATGAAGATTCAAGATTTACGGGAAGTGAGAATAATGTCCGTTTCTTATCTTTAGTCGATTCGTTTAAAGAGGATAATATAACTTGGGATTTTGCCCTGGTTTCTTATAATCTGGAAGGTGATACGCTACAGCGGCTCTGTCGGAAGAACCGGGAAGCTTTAAATGAAAGATCGGAAGTAGAGGCAGAGGAGATGGCTTTGGAAGTGGAAGAGTTAAGTTTTAGTTACGGTTACACTCAAGATGGCAGCCGGGAGGTGTTATTTAAGGATTTCTGGGAGGATAGAGTGAATTTTCCTTTGGCGGTGAAGGTAAGATTAGTTTTAGGCGGTAAAACAGAGCAGGAGTTTGAACGGACAATATATCTTCCGTAAAATCATGAAGAAGAGAGCTCAATCATTAGTGGTAGCGCTTTGGATATTAGTGATCCTTTCCTTGCTGGCAATCGGTATAGCCCATCGAGTATCCCTGGCGTTGCGGCTCAGCCGGTATCATCGGGAGGGGTTAAAAGCTAGCTACTTAGCTAATGCGGGGTTGAACTTAGCGATAAAGAAGATTGAGGGAGATAGTGAGGATGTGGATTCCCTGAAAGATGAATGGGTAGATAATCTGGAAAGTTTTGAAAGAATATTCTTAGATGCAGGAAATGAATCTGAATTCGCAGTCGTTAGCTATATCGAAGAGGATGAGGGAGAAGAAGTCATCTTCGGAGTAGTCGATGAAGAGAGGAAGATAAATATAAATACTGCTCCCCAAGATATATTGACTGAGTTGCTTGACAGTCGGGGAGTAAGCGATCCGACTACAATCGCAAACAATATTCGCGCCTGGAGGGGGGATACCGGTTTAGCTGTCGTAGAGTATGATGATCTGGGATACGCTAATAAATCCGCTAAATTCTCTAATATAGAAGAATTACGTTTAGTAAAGGGCGTGACCTCAGAGATCTACGATCTGATCAAAGGCCTGATTACAGTCTATCCTAAGGATGGAGAAGGAAGAGTAAACATCAATACTGCTTCCAAGGATGTATTAGAAATTTTAATAAATACTTCATTTAATAAATTAGAAGCAAGGGGAGTAGATGTAGAGAATCCGCTAGGTTTATTAGAAGCTATAATCACTTTCCGGGAGGGGGATGACGGAGTTTTTGATAGCCTGGATATAGAGCTGAAATTAGCCGGCCTGATCAGCGATCCGCAGAAAAATATTATTACTGATCCTACGGATGGCCTGAAGCATAAAATCGGTGTTCAATCCACAAATTATAGGATCATTTCAGAAGGAAATCTAGGGGATGCTAAATTAAAAAACAAGATAAACTGTGTCTACAGCCGTAAGGATAAGAAGATTATTTCCTGGCACCAAAATTAAGTTCTTTTCCAACTTTCGTATAATCTGAAAGAACTTGATTACAGAGATTTTTAAAAGATTACAGTGATTTTACGTAACTGAAATAATCTTTGCAATCAATTTTTAATCACTGTAATCAGAAGCTTTCCAGTAAAATAAATATCTTAGGAAAGCTTCCAAAATTAGCACTTGAAATTACATCAAGCTATTAGTATATTGGTTAAAGAGGAAAGAGCCGATAATGAGCCGCAAATCTAGGAAAACATTATTTATCTGTCAGTTTACGGATAAGATATTAAAGGTTGTAAAGTGTGTATCCGTAAGCGGGCAGAGAAAATTATTTGTCGCCTGTGAGGCGCTTGAAGCTGATCAGAAGGGTATAGCTGAGGCCTTAAGAAGAGTGCTCCTGAAGTTAGGTTATAATAATGATCAGATAATCATTTCACTGCCTCGTATTCAATCGACCTGCCGCTATCTAAGGGTTCCTGCCCAGCAGCCGGCTGAGATAGAAGGAATCGTAAGCCTGCAGGCCTCACATTATCTACCCTACCCGGCTGGCGAGCTAGTTACAGGTTATCAACTTATCTCAACCGATACGCAAGGATATTCATATATAAACCTGGTTATCACGCATAAGGATGTTGTGGAGAGGAATCTGGATTTATTTAAAGGCTTCAAAGAAAGAAATATCAGCATTATTTTAAGTTCTTATGGCCTCTCTAGGTTGTATAATCTCCTTCATCCGAAAGAAGCCCGGCCGGTGATGATTATGGATATTGATCAGGAGTGGGTAGAATTAGCGATCGTCTTAGGCGAGAAAGTGCTCTTTAGCCGCTCCTTCAGGCTTAGCGACAGAGAAGATTGGGGCATTCTTTTCATTAATGAAATAAAGAAGACTCAAGATGCCTATCTGAAAGATGTTTCCAAAGAGCCACCTGTTAAAATTGTGATTACCGGTGTGCAAAGCACGGCTTTAAGGTGTGTTGAGCTTTTAAAAGAGAAAGTCAGGGTTGACGTTGAAATTTTAGACCTAAGAAATAAAATTAAATTTTCAAATAGTTTATTAGATAGGATTAGTAAGTCAGATAATTCATTCGTCAGCCTAATCGGGTTAGGATTACTCGGGAAGCCAGAGTCGTTGAATCTTATACCTCTAGAGATAAAAGAACAGGCAAGAAAAACCGGCCAAAGAAAAGAAAGCATGAAACTGATTTTATCTATTTTAGGAATTATTTTTGTATTATCCCTGGCTGTATTTAAGAATTTGGATAATAAGTCCGGTTATTTGCGGCAGTTGGTAACGGAACTGGATAAAATCGAAAGCCAGGCGAAGCCATTAGAGGATATGGAGAACCGGCTTAATCTAATCGAGAGGCAGTCTCAGGAGCCATCTTTAAGCCTGGAAGTTTTGCATGAACTCTATAGGGTCCTTCCGAATATGATATCGCTGAATAATTTCATTTATGAAGAAGATAAACAGGTGACGCTACGCGGACAAAGTCCTCAAATGAACTCAATATTTGATTTTATTTCCCGGCTTGAGCAATCTCTGGTATTCAGTAATTTTGAAGTCAAGGTAAAATATGCTACGCAGAAGAAGGCCAGCATGGAAGAGTTTGTGAATTTTGAGATAGTTTGTTTAAAAAAATAAATATCATGCAACGCATACTGACAAGAAGAGAAAAGTTGATTTTGTATTCGACGCTAGGGGTTTTTATTTTCAGTATCGGGTTTAATTTTTTGATCGCACCGGTCTTAGATAAAAATCAGGCCTTGGATCAGCAGATCAATTATACCGAAAAAAAAATCAAAAAATATTTAAGGCTGCTTGCAGTGAAAGAGGAGATTGAGGGTAAGTTCCGTAAATTTTCAACCTCATCTAAAGATCTTCAGAGTGCAGAAGATGCTACAGTCGGAATTCTATCGGAATTAGAGAATCTGGCGAAAAATTCCAATATTCG
>JAHIZC010000241.1 GCA_018814745.1 Candidatus Omnitrophota bacterium | reverse complement strand
TGCTACAGACCTAACCTGCTTCTCTTAATAGAGCAGTGATTAAGAGGCATCGAAAGTAGATTAGGCGAAGTGCTCATTCTTACGCGAGGCTGCTGGGTTTTTAGGTCCAGAGGGTCTCTCTTAAACTTGTTACTCCATCAATCCTAACGAAAGGAGTTGATGAATATGTCAAAAAGCATGCTTTGTGGCTGCGATGTATCCTTAGAGAATAATACAGTCTGGCTGATGTTAGACGACGGCTCTCAGCCAGCTAAATTATTCAACGTTGATAATAATCAACTAGGCGCTGAAGTTCTTGTTGAAAAAGTCTGCAGTATTGCCAAAGAACACTGCGTATCGGATATCCTTATCGGCACTGAGGCAACCTCAATGTATGACTGGCACCTCTTGGAATACCTTGCCGAGAGCAAACTCGCGCTTGAGTTTAATCTTAAGCTCTACCGCTTCAATGCCAAATGGATCAAAAACTTCAAAAAGAGCCTTGCCCCACGGGGTAAAACCGACCCCATTGATTCTTTTGCTATCGCTGAACGGCTAAGAATAGGACGGCTGCCTAAAGAATATATTCCCGATATCAAATACCAGCCGCTGCGCAAGCTTACCCGCTTTAGATTCCACCTGATGCAGCAGATAGCCAGGGAGAAGAACTTCTTTTTGGCTAACCTTTTCCTTAAAGCCAGCGCTTACTCGCGGGTTAAACCTTTTGGCTCAACTTTTTCAGCCACGAGCCTATCAGTAATCAACGATTTCTTTTCCGTTGATGAGTTAGCTGCTATGCCTATAGAGGAACTAACCGGGTTTATCCTTGAAAAAGGCAAAGCTCATTTTTCAAAACCCGGCGAAATCGTGGATAACCTTAAACGGGTTGCAAGAGAATCTTACCGGCTAAAACCAGAACTTGCTCCAACTGTTAACCTTATCCTTGCTTCTACCTTCAACAATATCCGCTGTTATAAGGATCAGGTTAAGCTTGTAGACAGCGCTATCGCAGAAAACCTTAAAGCTTTTAAGCATACGCTTGAATCGATTCCGGGAATTGGACCGGTGTATGCCGCTGGTATCCTTGCTGAGATTGGCGATGTTAACCGCTTCCCAAACGATTCTGCCCTAGCGCAATTTACCGGCCTTACATGGCCTAAGCATCAATCCGGTAAATTCCAAGCTGAGGAAACAAGAATGTCTCATTCCGGAAACCAATACTTACGATACTATTTCATAGAAGCTGCCAATAGCGTTAGGCGATGCGACGCTACTTACAAAGCCTTCTATGAGAAAAAGTACGCAGAGGCAACTAAACACCATCATAAGCGCGCGTTAGTCCTGACAGCGCGCAAGCTGGTAAGGCTTATCTGGACACTGCTCACCAGGGGAGTACTTTATCAGCCCGGATATTGCTCTTTTGAAGAATTGTCAAAGATCAGCTAAATTCTTGCGCCTTTAGAAGCGTTAGATTAAACGATCTCAAACCAAAGCATATAAAACTATTTCCTGTTTTTTCTGCTGTAGACTTTTTATGCCTTGGTACAAAGATAAATATTGTCATTTTTTATCTTGACATATTACCGCACTACTTTAATGAACGCATAACTTACGAACGCGGCAGCGTGAATAAGTTATAGGCGCGAATTCCCGCTCGGCTTTCCTTATCCGCTGGCGGGATCCCGCTCGCTAATTAGATAGCTTAGCGGGAAATCCTTGACACGAAAGATTCCCCTTAAATGTCGTCGTCTTCGTGTCAAGGATAAGTTCGGACAGATAAGTTATGTTCGCTTCTTGCCTGCCGTCAGGCAAACGCTCCATAACTTATGTCCTCACTTATATAGACGTCAGAAGAGGCAAAATCTAACAGAAAAAACCTTGCCCCGTTAGAAATTTTATGATAGGCTATAATCAATTTCTAACGGGGCTTGCCCCATTAGAAATCTTAGTTTAGAATGTGGCAGGCGGTATTTCTAACGGGGCTTGCTTTTTACTCGCCAGATTATATAATATAAGTTTATGAAGAGGTTACTTAAGAACCTTCTAGTCGTACTGTTGCTTTCAATAACGGTTTTCAGCGCCTTTAAATATGTAAAGGTGCTCAAGGACCATTACAGGCTTGAAGGAGAGCTTAAGCAGGCAAAAACACAACTTTCAATTATTCGGGAAGAGAAACAAAACTTATTGCAGCGCATCGAGAAAGAGAAATTGCAAGCAGAAGAGTTAAAGTCAAGAGCAGGCAGTTTCAAGAAACACTTATTGGCAGTAAAAAACCGGTTAGAGAAATTATTCTCTGATTATAAGAATCTCCAGGCGCAAGACCGGGCGCTAAATTCGCAGGTTGCGCAGCTTAAAGAAGAAAATAGGTTGTTG
>JAHIZC010000117.1 GCA_018814745.1 Candidatus Omnitrophota bacterium | reverse complement strand
TTAAGATATCTAGGCACCCAGTTAGTATCTTTAAGCCTATCCGGCTGCATAAGTTCATTAAGCATATCTAAAGTAACCTCTCTGGTTTTTATGGCTATCCTGAACCTTTCCATAACCATATTTATAAACTCAGCGATTTTCTCTTTGGCTATTTTCTCTTTAAGGTCACTGATAATCTTTTCCACCTCGGCTTCGGATAAAGACTTCTCTTTAAGCCTATCTTCTATCGCATCTAAGGCTTCATCCGCATTAACTAAATATATTCTATTTTTAAACAGCGTATCTATGACGTTCTTGATATCATCGCTTGAAATTTGCGGTATATCGCGCATAATCTTTCTAATCGAACCTTCCCCTATCTGAATTTCCTCTATCAGGTCATCTAAGTGCTCACTGCTTAAGAGTTCTTTATAAAGCGCATTCCTGATGCTAACGAAACTTGCTTCCCTGCCTATAGTCTTAACTACTTCTTCAACCGCATTTTCAAATACACTGTCAGTCTTAAAGAATAAGAACGATGGTTCGTCTACGTTCATAAATTTAATAACCTCTGCGGATTTCTTTTCTAATATCTCAACTAAATCTGACTTGTTTAGCTCCTCTATCTGTTCTTCTAATTCCCTGCGCGCCTCTTCTCTGTTCTTCTGGGTGGCAATCTCTTTTAAACTCTCCAGCGCCCCTTCATTTGCCTCTGAAACAGACCGCTGTTTATTATCCAAGTGAGTAATCAATTCTTCCTTCTTCTGCCTTAGCTCTTCATAGAGTGCAACTCTTTCGGCAAAGGTAATTCTTTTTTCCTCCCAATACGCATGATTAACCAGAGCGATATAACCCGCGTGAATCTTTTCAACTTCATCTAAAGCTTTGGCATAAGCAGATAGTTTTAATTTAGAAATAGTCTTTTCAAATTTTTCTATTTTTAGATAAGAAAATTTCTCTTCTTTATCTTTTGAATCATAGATCTGCGGTATCCTCTTCTCTATCGGGCCCTTTATTTCAGGAGGAGTTATGTCTTCTCTGGCAATCAGCCGGTTAATTCTATTATTAATCTCGGTTTGCTCTTCCTTTAATGCGCTGTATTCCCGATCATGGATTTTCTCCTGCTTTAGTATCGCATCGATAACCTGTTTGCGATGCATCATCTCAGCGAACCATCTGTCTACCTTTCTACTGCGCACTTGGCTAAGCTCATCTCTAAACTTCTTCAAAACTTCTTTATCGGAAATCTGACGGGTAAACTTATTTTGAAGTTGGTCTATTGCTTTTTTGGTCGTCCAATCTCCTGGCCAGTTATCAACATAATTCATCAAAAATTTACCCATTTCAAGTGATTGAGTCAAATTATATCTCATTTTATTCTCAAGAATAGCTTCGACTACCATGCTAACAAACTCTTGTGTTTGTTCTCCTTGAGGCCTGCGTTCGGCTATATCCTTAATCTGCCTCCATGACATATCTGCTGTAGGTATCTCCGGGTTTGCTTCTTTTTCTAAAGCCTTAACTTCTTTCTCGGCCTTTAATATACTCTTGATTTTACTCCTGATTTTACTCTCAATATCTTTATCCGATTTATGTTCTTTTATAGAATCTTTAGCAGGCTCTGGATTGAAAGAATCTTGCTGTTTATCACCTGCTCTAGAAGCATTGCCTTGCCCATTTCTTTGAGCATTCTTTGAGGTATCTTCTAACCAGCCTATAAGTTCATTAAAGGACTTCTGAATCCGGCTAATTGCAGCCTTATCCCATTCATTTCCATTAGCCTTGGCATCCTTTACCTCTTCCTCTAAAATACGATTGATAACTACCTTCCAGCTTTCATATTTTTCTTTTTCCTTATTCTTAAGCTCTTGTTTAATATCTTTTGCTCCATCCCATATATTTATACGAATGACCAGGCTTAAAGGCAAACTCTGCTCTGCGTCCTGCCAGTTGTAGCCTAAGCTTAAGTAGACAAAAATACGGGATGCCCAGCTAGTATCATACCCTGACTTTATACCGGCTATACCACGAAGCTTTCCATTAACCGCTTTCATAAATCTATCTTCTGCCTGATTTAATACGTCTTTAATCACACTCTCTAAACTCTCATCTTCTCTAACTGCCAGGCGTAATCCAGCTTTATCCAAATGCTTAGCTAAGCCTCTCTGA
>JAHIZC010000116.1 GCA_018814745.1 Candidatus Omnitrophota bacterium | reverse complement strand
TATGATTACAGAGATTTTTAATAAGATTACAGAGATTATCTCGTCGATAAATAATCGCCGTAATCTGTATTTTTAATCGTTGTAATCAAGGGCGGCACTTTTGTGACGCCCTATTTATAATTTCGTCAATATATTTATTTACTTTTTCTATTGCTTTGGGATGGCGCATTACTAATATGTCTGCGCCTGCCTGCAGAAGTGCAGTTGCGGTTACTGCCTCCCAGACTATACCCCTTTCGGACTCCTGGCCCCAGGATGGAAATTCCTCTGTAGAAGCTTTAGCTTCTTTGGCCCGCCAAGCTTCCTGTCCGATCAGTCCGATAAAAGGACAACCCACAGTCTTATCCCCTGCCAGCGCCGCTAATCTTGAACGCTCCATAATCGAATAGGCGTATTCCAACCCATACCCTAATGCACCAACCGTAGGGTTGATTACGATACGATCTAAAGGAAGCCCCATATCTGAAACCAGAATATTCAATTGTTTAGCAATATTTATATCTATCGGAGACTCTGCTATAAGATTATGCCCGTCAGCCAAAACAGAAGCTACAATCGTCTTATAGTTATCCTGCACTGCACTACCTATAAGGCAACGCTCTCCCTTAGCTGCTTCAGAGCAAGCCGGCAAAACCTGATTATCCTTGGCGTCATCCCCGCAACCTAAAATAATCAGGGGAACACCTACCTTCTTCAATAGCTCTTTGACAAGTCCCACTTCCTGATCAACACTCCTGTTTCCGAAATCAGGATGAGCACCCTGTAATCTGATACATAGCAATCCAGCCTGATGCTCGTTTACGCATTTATCTGCCCAGGCCAGGGGATCGTTTAATGCTTGGGCATAAGAACCTGATAACTCCTTCGGCCAATCCGCCGGCTTAATGTCCCAGATCTCATGAGCGATCTGCGGCCTATTGGGTATCTCTCCTTCCTTAAATAAAAAAGGCAGAGTCTTCTGGCCCCCGACTTTAATCGTATGCGTACGTGAGCCGCCGTCCTCCTTGGTCGCACCGATCGTTACAACTGAAACCTCTCCTGACCATTTTTCCTGAACTAATTGCAACCCCATATCTTTCCTCCTAATTTACGAAGAGTGCGTAAACTGATGCTATTATCATCCAACTCCATTAAAGAGCTCCCGTCTAAACTTTTGATTTCGACTTGCCGATCAAAGGGAATGTTCCCTAAATAATTCGATTTTAATTTTCCCAACTTTTCAATATCAATATTTTTATCATAGCGATTGACGATCAAAAATTCTCCTTTTATATCGATCTTCAATTCCTTTGCTAAATCGCTGATTCTAAACGCTGCTTTCAATCCTACGGGTGTGGCGTCAGAGACCACTACCAATGCATTAGCGCTTCTGGTTGTCCGACGGGAAAGATGCTCGAGCCCGGCTTCATTGTCGATTATCACATAGTCATAATCCTCAATCAACTTACTCATGATATTTCTTAAGACATTATTAGCATAGCAATAACAGCCCGGGCCCTCCGGCCTGCCCATCACAAGAAGATCAAAACCTTCTGCTTCCTGAATCGCGGTCTGGATCTCGTATTCAATAAACCTATCTTTTGACATACCGGAAGGGACCTTCTCAGGGTGAGCGGCGATATCATCGATAATCTGACCCACTGTCTCTTTTAGTTCAAGGCCGAGTAAATCAGAAAAATTACTATTCGGGTCTGCGTCCACTGTCAGGATAGAACCTAATTTCTTCTCTCTTATAATCCGGACTATTAAAGCGGCAATAGTAGTTTTACCCGTCCCGCCTTTACCTGCCATTGCGATTACATATCCCATAAGCTAAACCTTAACAGAAGGAAACTTTGCTAAATCCGTATGCGGAAAAAACAAAGCTGCCATATATTCATCCATATATTCCGGGTCTACTGATAATTCCAGGTAGGTAATCTTATTAGCGATCTCTTTTGCTTGCTTCATCGCATCATAAGATAAAAGCGCCTGACGGGAACCGGCTAACGAACTATTCCCCACAAATACAAATTTTCCTATTTCTAAATCCGGCAGCAGGCCTATATCAACTGCATTTTTGACATCAATACTAGTACCGAATCCTCCGGCAATAAAGATCTTCTTGATATCCGGAAAACTCAGATCCATGTGCCTGACTAAAATTGAAGCCGCGGAATAAATCGCAGCTTTCCCGCGTTTCAAATTTTCAATGTCAGCCTCAGTGATCACTATATCGCCCGTTAAATCAGATTCCTTCTTAAATGCAACCACAAACTCCCTACCGTATTCTCCGTCGCGAATACGCTTCTTATCGAGAGCCTTAATCTTTCCGTTCTTATCAATCACCCCTGTCCTGAGCATTGAAGCGATAATATCGATATACCCCGAACCGCAGATACCCCGCGGTTTAATATCGCCGATCGTACTATATTTGACTTGGAAATTTTTCGCAGAGATCTGGACTTTCTGGATAGCCCCCCGGCTTGCGCGCATTCCACAGGTAACTCCGCTTCCTTCAAATGCCGGACCGGCGGATGCAGCACAGGCAACCATGAATTCTTCACTACCCAAAACAATCTCTCCGTTTGTGCCGATATCAATCAGTAAGCTCACTTCTTTTTCTTTATCCAATCCGCAAGAGAGCACTCCCGCTGTAATATCGCCTCCTACATAGCTGGATACTCCGGGAATACAAAGTAACAGCCCCCGCGGATTAATCTTCACCCCTGCTTCAGCCGCACGGATAGTAGGCAGAGAATTAGCCGTAGGGACATAAGGATCTCTCCTGATGTATGTAGGATCGACTCTTAATAAAAGATGCACCATTGTGGTGTTCCCTGCGCAGAGGACACAATTCACATCGTTTAAATCTATTCTGTGTTCCTGAATCAACCCTTTGATCATATGATTCATGCTGTCGATTACTGCATGGTGCAATTTCTCAAGGCCGTCTTCTTCGCGGGCATAGATTATACGCGTAATCACATCGCTTCCAAAACTGGCCTGTTTATTGTAGGTCGCCTTTGTACCCAATACTTTTTTATTGTTTAAATCTACTAGCTGTCCGGTTATCGTGGTAGTACCGATATCAAAACAAAAACCAAAATTTTTATCAGATGTATCACCGGGCTCGACTAAAACAATTTCTGTAGTCCCGTTTCTTTTACCCAGAGTTACCGTAACTTTCCAGTCCGAATCTCTCAAGACTTCACCGAGCCTGCGGATATTAACTAAACCTGTCTGCATGATCGGGAAATCCTGAATGCGCCTGATCTGCCTGTATATCCTCTCCAGATCGCTGATCCTATCCTGAAGATCAGGCTGCGGCAACTCAAGATACAATTTTGTCGCCAGGGGCGAATGGAGAAATATCTCCTCCCCCAATACGGATTCTGCAGACTCTACCTCTTCAGCCTCGGAATAGAGCCCCTTTAACCTTAAGTCCAGATCTTCCGGAGATATTTTCTCCGGGTCTAATCTTGACTCCGGAGGTATTTCGACTTCTAAATCACTCTGTACCGTAGACAAACAGGACAAATAAATTCCCTGCTTTCTCTCTTCCGGAGATATTCTTCCTGTACGCAGAGTAAGTACCTGCCCTTTTTTTAAAACCACCTTACATCTACCGCAGACACCATCCCCCCCGCAGCTGGAATTAATAAAAACCTGAGCGGAAATAGCAGCAGAGAGTATAGTCTTGCCCTTCTCCACCTCTACAGTCTTATTGTCCGGGGAAAATATAACTTTAAATTTTTCCATTAATTATAAATTTTTCAGAAATGACGGAATACCTGAAGCTTCCTTGGGCCCCACCACTACCTGCCAGGAGGACTTATCCTCAAGCTCCCCGCTCATCACCGCAACATATCCTGGTATAACCATGCGTTTATGCGAAACCGCATCACTGAGAGCGAATTTATTTATCGATTCAGAGATTTTATCCGGAGTAAATTTCTCCGCTGCCCAAGCGGTCAATACGGACATCCCCTCAGTATCAACGCTGAGAATGTAAGTGGGTACCTTGCTCGCCTCTATTTCGCCTGCAACGGTGTAGTAAGTCAAAGAGAAATTTGTCGTAACTAGAATCGGTGATTTATCACTCACCTGGCCGATAGAATAAAGTTTTGGTTCAATCTGCAAGGGTTTTTGCGGATCGGTATAAATATTCTGCCTGAGAGTGAGAAGCGATAAGCTCTGCCAGGATTCGATACTTTTAATCAGAATGATACCGGCGTATTTTGCTATATAACTTGCTGCTTCCATCGCCTCTTCAAATCGATCCTGCTGATCGATCATTACTAAAACAGGATATCCTAAGCTGCGATTTGACTTCTTCAACGCCTGTCTTCTAATCTGAGTCAAATCCCAAATCCTGCCTGCAATGCTCTTTCTACCGGTATCTAAAATTAAATCGCTCAGGCCCTGTTTATTCAATTCACCGGTCAAGTTAGAGAGTGACTCCAAATCAGTATCTGTTACAACCAGCGGAACTTTATAATCTTTGGCAAGTTGGGCAATCTGCGATAAGTTATCCTTTGTAGCATGATAAATTAAGGGCTTTTTATCTTTAGTTAAATCCAGCGCTCCTTTTAAAGCTCCTAAATCATCGCTGATTAATACCAACGCAAGTGTACAATTAGCGGATACTAATTTCACTACCTCTAAAAAGCGCTTGGCATCACCGCTCTGTTTAAGCGCAATTAAATTGACATTTAACTCCTGGCCTATGCGCTCAAATTTTAATGCCTTGATCTTTTCAAGTTTGGCCTGAATTTCAGAATCACTGCTATTATCCTCAATGATAAAGCCAACTCCGCAGGGATTATAAAACTTCTCTTCGTGACGAAATAAGACGGTCTCATTGCCGATACTGATTTTAGAATCCCCCTCTCCAACCGAGACTAATTTAATCGGCGGCAAACTTGATGCCTGCAGAACGTTTTTTGCCTCCTCTTTTAGATGGGGACATTTATCAAGCGTCACTGTCTTCTTAGCCAACTGCATGGCAAAAGCTAAACAGGTTGCAAATCCACACTCGCGGCAGTTTGTCTTAGGCAGCAACTTATAAATGTCCAATCCTGAGAGTGCCATTTTTATCTCCTTATCGTAAATAGTTTAGAATTCGAAGTTCTGTATATCATTCGGGCTAAAGATTCACTCTCGCTGTGGGTCTTGACACCGTTTAATTCCTTGACTAAATCTTCTTTAAAGGTCAAGGTGACCTTCTTGGAATTATCTCTATCTTTAACTACCAGTTTTATTATTGAACCGTTGAATTTAGTGATGTTACCTTTGCCGTAAGTTGCGCCCGTGGATAACTGCAGGCCGTCTACCAAACATGACTTTGGCCTGAGAGAAGCTCCCCAGACTTTCACTCTTAAACCGAAATATTTTCTGCATTTTAATTCTTTTAAAGCTAGCTCTCCTGCCCGTAATCCTAAAATTAGATAGGGGCCTAAGTGTCCATGAAATTTTATTGCTTCAGTTAATGTTATTTTTCTATTTCTCATTCCGCCTATAACCTAAAACCTAGCACCTAGAACCTATTTATTAATCAAGCTTGCAAAATAACCTGCACCAAAACCGTTATCTATATTCACCACGGTTACTCCCGGAGAACAGCTATTCAACATCGTAAGAAGCGCTGCTAACCCTCCAAAGTTTGCGCCATACCCGGAACTAGTCGGCACAGCAATAACCGGACAACTGACTAAACCGCTTACCAGGCTTGCCAAGGCTCCCTCCATACCTGCGACTACAATAATCACCTTGGCTTTCTTCAGCAGGTCTAATCTATTGATTATACGATGTACGCCGGCTACACCAACATCATAAAGCTTTACCGCCTGATTGCCCATTACTTCCAATGTAACCACGGCTTCCTCAGCCACCGGTATATCCGAGGTTCCTGCGGAAATTACCAATACTCGCCCACTCTTTGAGAGAGAACGCCTCTTATGAATATATCCGATCCTCGCTCTCGGGTTGTACTTCAGTCCGGGGAATGACTTCTTTAAATATATGAAGGCATCTTTATCTAACCGGGTTAATAATAAGGCCTGCTTATGTTTGATTAATGCGCCGGCAATCTTTTTTAGTTGCCCATGGGTTTTACCTGGAGAGTAGATTACTTCAGCAAAGCCCCTTCGTCTTTGCCTGTCGATATCAATATTAGCAAAACCCAGGTTGCATAAGCCGCTATCAGATCTCATTATTCTCTTACTATCCCTGAAATATAAAGATTAATAACAAAATTATTATAAGGAAGGAAAAAATATAAAAATCGTTGAAATAAAAGAAGTCGCTGACGTTATCCTTAAAAGAATTGGAGCTTTTAGCGTCTATCTGAGGAAGAAAATTTTTGTAAGACCTCCTGAACTCCTCGACCTGCCCTTTTCTAAATCTCAAATACACGCCGCCGATCTTATATGCAGGCAAATCTCCGCTTTCAGCTAAATCCATTATTTCTTTCTCCGAGAGGCCTAAAATTGATGCAACCTCCCTGACGGTTAGAAGTTTTTCTTCTCCCATAGTTTTAATTTTCTATCCTGTTTATTTACTTTTCGATTTTACCCGAGGCAACCCAGGCGTCAATAGCTTTTCTCTCGAATTTCCAATCACTACCCTCTTTCTCCCCCGGAACCTTACCAGAACTCGCCCACTCCATAATCGAATTCAGATCAACCTCAAGGTATCTGGCTAGCTGTTCAGCGTTTAAAAAATCATGCAGCATCGAACATTTTCCTTCAAATATCGCACCTTCGGCAACATTTAATTGTGACGGGTAGATTTCGCCTTCTAATATTGCTGTAGGTAAGAGAGTCAATCTTTCTTTAGCAATCAATTTTCCCTTTACTCTGCCTCCGACAATGATGTTATCACCCACAATATTAGCTGTCACAACTGCTGCCTGTCCGATAGTCAGGTTACCCTTGGTTTCTAAGGTCCCTTCGAATCTTCCGTTTATGCGAATATTCACCGGATCCTTGAAACTTAGAGTGCCCTGCATAGAAGCATCAACATCAAGTATCTTCTCTTCTGTATTCCTCCTCTTGTGTAAAGCCATACTTCACCTCCTTTTTTCTATTTATCTTTGATTTTTTCTATTGCCTGTTCTGCGCGCCTCAAAAAGTAGAGCACGATCAATGCCAGAAAAGTAGTGGTTACACTGGCCAAGTAGAAACCGACACCTACTGCCAAACCGATACCTGCGACAACCCAAAGGCTAGCCGCTGTAGTAAGCCCCTTTACTTTTTCCTTATCTCTGATGATCGTTCCGGCACCCAAGAAACCGATACCAGTAATTACTCCCGCAGCAATTCGCGCAGGATCTAAGGGTACCATATCTTTATATATATCAAAAACATATAGCGATGTAAACATTATAAGACAGGAACCCAGGCAGAGCAAAATATGAGTACGTAACCCTACATATCTACGGCGCGCCTGTCGTTCTAATCCGATAAAACCACTTAATACCACAGATAATACTAAACGTAAAATAACCTGATTATCGGTAAGCATATTCTCCTCTCTTTTTAAATAAACGGTAGCCTAATCCTGCAACCATTGCAGCATTATCCATACAGAGCCCCCGGGAAGGAAAATAACATTTGATCCCCTTCTGCTTGGAAGCCTCAAAGAATCTTTCTCTCAGCCTATTATTCACTACCACCCCTCCTCCGAAAACCAACCGCTCTACTCTTTTTAGATCGCAGGCCCGGAATGATTTCTTAATCAAAGTTTCGATTACTGTCTCCTGGAATGAATATGCGATATCCGCTCGATTAGCCAAGCGATTTTTCTTTAAATAATAAAGTACTGCGGTCTTTATACCGCTAAAGCTGAAATTCAAAGGTTGTTCTGTATTAGAACACCTGAAAATTATTTTTCTCCGGCCGCCCTTTTTAGCCAACTTCTCAATTAACGGTCCTCCGGGATATCCTAAACCGAGGATTTTGGCTACTTTATCAAACGCTTCACCGCAGGCATCGTCTTGAGTTTCTCCCAATATTGTAATCCGGTCAAAACCCTTAAGATAAAAAAGACTGGTATGCCCTCCTGAAGCCACCAGAGCGATAAAGGGAAATTTAACACCTTGGCAATCAAGAAAATTTGCATAGATATGGCTTAAGACGTGATCAACTCCCAATACAGGCACTCCCAGTGCTTCGCTTATTGACCTAGCAAACCCGATACCAATCAATAATGAACCAAGGAGGCCCGGGCTATCTGTCACAGAAACAAGATTTATATCCGAAAGAGAGAGCTTGGCTTTTTTTAAAGCGAGCTGCGCAACCCTGACAATCGTCTCCAGCTGCATACGCGAGGCTATCTCAGGAATAACTCCCCCGTATTTACTATGAAACTCCACACTTGAGGCGACTTTATTAGAAAGTACGTTCTTTCCGTTTCTTACTACGGAGACTGAGGTTTCGTCGCAAGATGTCTCAATTCCTAATACATTCATCTTAAATAATTAACCGATTAACTCAGATAAAAAAACTAACCTGTAACCTTCTGCTTCTAATTTAGGCAATTCTTCCCTAAGGACACTAAAAGTACTCCTACGATCATGCCCAACACCGATAGCAGACCCCTTCAGGCCAGCTTGTAATTTCAATTTATTGATCTGCTCTCTGATGTATTCCGGATCTGATTGATTATCGAGGAATATGTCCCGCTTGAGGAAATTCATCTGCATACTACGGGCAATTTTAGAACCCAGAGAATTCGCAGAAACCAGGCTATCCAAAAAATAAAGCCCGCTCTTCTTTAGCTCGCTAAATACTATCTTCATCACCCGTGGGTCCTCGGTGACCTTAGAGCCCATGTGATTCGAAGCACCTCTAGCATAGATAATACTAGAGAAGTCCTCTTGAATGATATCTCTAATCTCAGACTCGCTGGAAGTTGCCATAATCGTATCTTCTTCTAATCTATAATTTTCGTGCGGCTCCATCGGTAGATGTAATATTACTTCTAAACCCAGATCATGAGCTTCTCTAGCAATCTTCCTGGAATAAGGGAGATTAGGGAGGATTGATAAGGTAAGAGGAGATCTAATCTCTTTTAGAATTGCTAGATTATGTAAATTATACCCCCAATCATCAATTACAATTGCAATCTTCCCTCTGATCGGTTCAATCAAAACACTGCGCTGCTCTTTAGGTTTACTCGACATCAAGACCCATTGAGCAATAATGATTAATGACAATATCCCGATTACAGCCTTATACCCGAAGGTTCCTTTATTCCGTCTTGCTCTGCTCATAGAATTTCAAAGCCTTTAAAACATCGACAGCCCGCATCAGCTGATTATCACTTTTATAATCAAAAACCTGCTCTTTTTCTGCCTTCTTTTGATTCTCTTTCTCTTCGATCTGATCAAATACATGCAGGGATTCCAGCCCCACTGACTCCTGCGCGATTTCGATTCTACCTTCTTCAACTACGATATCAGGCATCACTCCCTTTTCATGTATCATTTTACCTTGCGGTGTAAAGTATTTACTCGTAGTAAGCCGAAGAGCCGAGCCATCCCGTAAAGGGATAACGGTCTGCACCGAACC